>CALUVJ010000042.1 GCA_944324195.1 Candidatus Gastranaerophilales bacterium | reverse complement strand
TCAAAGATTTTCTCGCAGTGACTGGGGGAGCAGTCGTGAAGCGTGAGAGGTAAATGGATTGGGCTAGTGATTAGTGATTAGTGATTAGTGAATAGAATTGTAGGTCAGGTTTTACCTGACAATAACTAGTTCAACGTCATTGCGAGGAGCGAAAGCGACGAAGCAATCCAAAACAAATTTGACAACTGAATAAAAATGGACTGCCGCGAAAATCAAAGATTTTCTCGCAGTGACAGAAAAAGTTAAAAATGTCATCGCGAGGGTAAATGAATTGGGTTGGTAAGTGAGACTACAAGTTTGATGTCATTGCGAGCGCAGCGAAGCAATCCAGTGCCCCTCACCCTAACCCTCTCCCCAAAGGGGCGAGGGGAAAGCGCAGACCTATGTCACCCGACAAGTCAAAGGCAACCGACCAATAGTAAAGTCATTCGAGGGTGACTGGGAAGAATCAAAACAGAATTGTAGGTCAGGTTTTACCTGACCATAACCGGTTCAACGTCATTGCGGGGGTAAATGTATTGGGCTGATAAGTGCGACTACAAGCTTAACGTCATTGCGAGGAGCAAAAGCGACGAAGCAATCCAGTGCCCCTCACCCTAACCCTCTCCCCAAAGGGGCGAGGGGAAAGCGCAGACCTATGTCACCCGATAAGTCAAAGGCAACCGACCAGTAGTAAAGTCATTCGAGGGTGACTGGGAAGAATCAAAACAGATGAAGAACAGTAACTTCTGTCACCCGATAAGTCAAAGTTAAAAAGAATCGAAAGGTTAAAAAATGGAACTGTTAACAGAATATTTAGCAAAAGGTTTTATGATAATGTTATCAATATCGATGCCTTGCGTATTAACGGCGGCGGCAATCGGTCTTGTCGTCGGTATTATTCAGGCAGTTACGCAGGTACAGGAGCAGACGATTGCCGCCGCCCCTAAAATCTTTGCGGTATTTTTAGTTATTATCATTGGCGGTGTGGGATTTATAAGACTTCTTACAAATCTTTTTACGGAAGGCATGGCACTGGCATTTAATACTGTTCCTAAGAATGACAGTTTTGTTTTGCCTGCGGATTATTATAAGTACACCACTCCTTTTGAAGGCGAGATGAAAGACTCATTCAAAAATCAGGATAATTTCAATGATATTATGAAAAATCCCGGCAAAGTACCTTATATTGATAAAAGCCAGAAAATCAAATATGACACTGCACCTCGTGCACCGATGCCTAAAGGCAACTTTGTGGAAATTAATAAGATGTTAGGAAGATAATGAAAAAATTTTTATTTTTATTATTTTTAATAATTTTACCTGCACAAGCTTTTGAGGATTGTGTCATTATAGGCGATGGCAAATTATCTGACATAAGTATAGAAAAAAATGACATTATAGATGTTTATCCTTTATTTACTGTAATGAATGAAAAAAATACGCTTTTTGTACGTCCGCTAAAAGAGGGTACAACAAGATTATGTGTATTAAAAAACGGCAAAGATATTGTAATGTTTAACGTAGAGGTGACATCGGACAAAACCGTAATAAGTGATGCAAAGGGTTTTGACATTTTTGCAATAGATTCTCCTCCGGGATTGCAGAGTGAGATATATGAGTTTGAATTAGATTCACCTCCGGGGGTAAGGGAATAGTATGGATGAATTAATACAGCAAATCGCAATATTATTTCCGGAATTTGACCGTTGGTTTTCAGCGGGTTTTATTGTGTTTGCAAGACTTTTGGGTTTTATAAGGTTTGCTCCGATATTTAACCGCAGAGAAATTGCCGGTCTTGTAAAACTTGCCTTTGCATTCATTTTAACCCTGATTCTTACTCCGATATTACATCCGGAAATTCCTTCCGGCGATGTATCTCCGCTTTTGCTTTTGATTTTAAATTTTGCGGTGGGTGCAATTATAGGTTATATTGCACAACTTTTGATTTTGGCAATAGAAGCCGGCGGTGACATGATTAATACTCAGATGGGTTTGTCATCAGCAATGGTAATGGACCCTACCACAAATAGCCAAACTTCTATTTTAAGCCGTATAATAACACTTTTGGGCCTTATAATTTTTATAGAACTTGGCGGTTTTTATTGGCTGATTAATGCACTTGTGAGAAGTTTCGAAATATTTCCGTTATATGCGGTTAGTATTCCTTTGGAACAAATAATTAATATAGATTATCTGGTCAAAATGACATCAAATGTATTGTATATGGGCTTGCAAATAGCTTCACCGGTACTGCTTGCAACTTTGGGGCAGGATATAATTTTGGGTGTAATTTCCAAAACCGCGCCGCAGGTTAACGTATTCCAGCTCAGTTTCTTATTCAAACCCGTATTTGGAGCTGCGATTATGATATGGATTTTACCGATGTTAATCAATGTAATATCTGATTTCTTTTTATCTTTTTCTAAAATTTATTAATAAGGTATGAAATTTCATATAAAGAAATGAACTTAAATTTATATTTGTCGTTTATAATATTGTAGGTAAATTTACACAAATTATACAAAGCGGAGCGCATGAAGAGCAAAATAAAGATATTATTGGCCGTAATACTTTTATCTGCAGGCATGCAGTGTTACTCAGTACAGGCAATTCAGACAATACAGATAGAAAAGGGTTCTGCATTGTCTCTTAATGATTGTATAAGAATTGCTTTAAATAACAGTCCTGTCATTAAAAGGTCAATATTTAACTATGATATAGCAGTTTCATCTGTCGGTGTTGCGCAGTCCGCATATTTTCCGTCACTTTCTCTCGGTATGGGATATAACCAAAATTTCGGCAAAAGAAGTAACGGCAGAGGAAGTTACCAATCAAGGACACTTCCCGGTTTTGACGCTTCTTTGTCCCAGCTTTTGTGGAATTTCGGTAAAGCGGGCGCTAATATCCGGATGGAAAAATTCAATCGCATAGCGGCTGAGTTTGATTTTGATGAAACGGTTTTGACTACTATTTTTAACGTAAAACTTCAATACTATGGTGTTCTTGCGGCAAGGTCCTTAATGGATGTTGAAAAATTAAATGTTCAGATTAATGAGCGAAATTATCAGAGAACGCTTGCGTATTATGAGGAAGGGATTCGTTCAAAAATAGACCTTGTAAACGCGGAAGTCAATCTTTCGGATTCCAAAATAGCTCTTGTAAGAGCGGAAAACACGTATAAAAACGCCATAGTAAGTCTTAATAATGCAATGTATGTTGCGTATGCGCCGGAATACAGTATAACAAATACGGAGACTTTTAATTTAGATAATCCTTATGTGCCGGTGAGTCTTACGCATATTGACCATTATAAAAAACTTTTGAAACTTCCTGAAGATATAAACGATGCTGTATATGCCGTGAAAGCGGAAAAAGGGGATTTTTTGAAGAATTATACTTTTGAAAAATATCCTTATACTTTCGAAAAATCTGTCGAAATTGCAAAAGAAAACAGGCCGGATTTAAAAGCATTACAGGCAACTGTAAAAGCAATGCAGCAATATGTTTTGTTAACCAAACGCCAGTATTTGCCGGATTTAACCGGTAATGTCGGTTACAGTTATGCAAATACCCGCCTGTATAATGACAACGGCATGAATGTGTCTGTTAATTTAAGTTCAACATTTAATATAAAACAGGTTAAACATGAAGTTGATATTGCAAAATCACAATTGGATCTTGCCCGGGTAGAAGTTGACCTTTTAAACCAAAACCTGTATTTTGATATTCAAACGGCATATGTAGATATGATACAATTAGAAAAGCAAATACCGCTTCTTGAAACAAACGTTCGCCAGACACTTGAAAATTTAGAACTGGCAGACGGACGTTATATGGTAGGTTTAGGTGATTATATTCAACTGCAGGATGCCAGAGTAAATTATAATAACGCGCAGAGTTCATATATTCAAGCGGTTTATAATTATAATGTAGCGCGTGCAACACTGGAAAGAGAAATTGCTCTTCCGCAGGAAAATACACTCACCGTAGAGGATATTAAAGAGTATCCGAAAGAAATGAGAAAACAAGAAAAACAAGAATTAAAAGCTCAAAAGAAAATAAAAAAGGATTCTCAAAAAAATAATAAAAAGGACAATGTATGAACATTCCGGAAAAATTAAAAAATTTAAACAGAAATCAAGTGTTGATAATAATATTAGTAGTAATTGTTATTTTTATAGCAATATCAATGATAAAAAATAACCGCGTTGAATACCAGACCGCAAAAATTCAACGCCGTACAATAACCCAGGTGGTAGAAGCCTCAGGCACAATTAATCCTGTAAATACAGTTTCTGTAGGTTCTACGGTTTCCGGATTGATAAGTGCAATATACGTGGATTTTAATTCTAAAGTCGAAAAAGGACAGCTGCTTGCGGAAATCGACCCCAGAACATTTCAGGCAACGGTAGACCAAAATGCGGCAAACGTAGCTTCTGCAGAAGCAGATTTGGCAAACAGGCAAGCAACTTTTGAAATGTGCGCCAAGACTCTTAGAAGATACAAGAACCTGTATGAAAAAAGTTTTATTCCAAAATCAGAACTTGACCAGGCAGAAGCGGATTACGAATCGGCACTGGCGCAGGTAAACTCCGCAAAAGCAAAAATTAATCAAACCAAAGCACAGTACGACCAATCACTTGTAAATTTGAATTACACAAAAATAACCGCCCCTGTAAGCGGAATGATAATTTCCCGTGAAATCGACCTTGGTCAGCCGGTTGCAGCAAGTTTTCAGGCGCCGGAACTTTTTACAATCGCGCAGGATTTAGAAAAAATGCAAATAGAAGTGAATGTATCCGAAGCCGATATCGGCGAAGTTAAAGAAGGCCAAGATGTAACATATACACTCGACGGTTATCCGAACAGTGTTTTTAAAGGAAAAGTAACCCAGGTTAGAATTTCTCCTACAACTGTTTCAAATGTTGTAACATATTCCGTAATTGTAACAGTTGACAATACAGATTTGAAACTTAAACCCGGCATGACAGCAAATGTTTCAATAATAACCGCACAAAACAAAAATGTTCTTACCGTTCCGAATGTTGCCCTCAAATTTACACCGAATACAGACGGAAAAAAATACAAAACCCAGGGACTCTGGGTTAAAGATGGTTTAAAAATCGCACGTGTTGATATTGAAACCGGTGCGAGCGATGATTCTTATACAGAAATTACAAGCGGTAATGTTCACGAAGGAGAAAGGATTTTAGTCGGCATAAAAAGCGGTAAAAATAAAAAACAACAAAGTATGAGACCTCCGCGTTTATAAGTGTAACAAAAAGGGCGCCGGATAAATCCGGCGCCCTTTCAGATTATTTATTTTCCGGCTCTTTAGATTCCGGTTTGTTTTCAGGTTTTGTTTCGGATTTTTCACTTTTTACGGTTTCTTTTTTAGCTTTTTTAGCGGCCAGTCTCGCATCTTTTTCTTCTTTTGTCAAACCTGAATTCGGGTTAAACAGTCTCTTGAACCTTTGCCATGCAGACAAAGTTCTTTCTTTTTCTAAAGCTTGTTTAGTTTCGTTCTGAAGTTTTACTGCCTCATCTTTCATTTTAAGTGCGGCATCTTTTTCGGCACTGAGCTGGCTTATTTGCTGATTCAGCCCTGATACTTTTTTATTTTTGCTTATACCGTATAAAATTCCTGCTGCACCTATAACACCGAGAAGAGTCATTCCGAGCATATTTGATGACGCGGACTTTTTTTGCTCAACTTCCGGCTCATAAACCATTGGTATGTTGGAATAATCCGGATATTCCTGTAATTGATTATTTTGAGGAACATTTATCGGGTAGTTTGCAACATTCGGATTTGTAATCGGATCCATTATAACCTTCTTTCATAAAACAATTTCTACACTTCCATATTTATAAAACGAATGAATAAATAAAATTGTCTTATTATCTTATTTTGTAACAATTTTGTTACATACCGAGTTTGAGAAAAATTAACCGGCTGCGTGCAAAATTGCACGCAGCCGGTTATTCATTCTTATTTTGTTAAAAATGCATAAAATTCATATTATGTTTTTCCAAATACGTTTTTAAATCCCGCTTGATTTCCGGCGCTAATATATATAACACAATAATATTTGGTACACAAAGCGCAATCATCATAGCATCAGTAATATCGATTACGGATTTAACATTCATGGCAGAGCCTACAACAATGAATAAACAATAAATCAAGTTGAATGCAAGAACTCTTTTTTTGCCCTCACCTACAAGGAAAGTCCAGGCTTTTTGTCCGTAATATGCCCATGAAATTAATGTGGAGAGTGCAAACATTATAGCAATTGCAGATAAAATAATCGGGAAGAAAGGAATAACTGATTGAAAAGCGTTTGATGCAAGCTCAATACCTGAAATTTCCTTTGTTGCCTGAGTGCAAGCTCCTGAAAATACAATTGCAAAAGATGTAAATAAACAGAGTACACCTGTTAAAAATGTTTCAATCAGAGCTACAAAACCTTGTGATACAGGTTCTTTAGTCTGTGCGGTTGCGTAAACAATGGCAGCAGCACCGGTTCCGGCTTCATTACACTGAACCGAACGTCTCAGCCCGATGATAATTGTTCCGAAAATACCGCCTGCAACAGCTGTCGGATGAAATGCTTCTTTAAGAATTAACATTAAAGCGTGAGGAATATGTACAAAATTTGCGCCGATAACAATAAGCCCTGAAACGATGTACATTACACACATTGTTGGTGTCAAAATAGTTGTAACTTTAGCTATACTTTTGATACCTCCGACAATAACCATTCCGATAAGTATTGCAACAATCAAACCGATTACCCAAGTATAATTTTGTAAAAAGCTGTGTTCACCTCCGGTTATAAATACCATTTGGTGAGCAGTCTGATTAATTTGAATCATGTTTCCGCCGGTTATACCGCCGCCAATACAAAGAATTGCATAAACAACAGAAAGCGGCTGCCCTAACCAGCGCATTTTTTTACGAGTAAGACCGTGTGCGATATAATGCATCGGTCCGCCGGAAACAGAGCCGTCGAGATTAAATCTTCTGTATTTTACCGCAAGAGTTGCTTCAACAAATTTTATGGACATACCGAGAAGCGCTCCTGCAAAAATCCAAAAAGCTGCACCCGGCCCGCCTATAGAAATAGAAATTGCAACACCTGCAATACTTCCGATACCGATTGTACCTGATAATGCCGTTGCAAGTGCCTGAAAAGATGAAACTTCACCGAATCCGTCATGATGTTTTTCAGCGGGTTTTCTGATGATATCAATTGCGTGCTTAAATCCCCACACAGATATTCCTTTGTAATATATTGTAAAGAAAAATCCGGCAATAAGTATCCAGAATATAATTAAAGGAACATCATATCCGCAGATTTTTATCGGGAAAAAGATTAATCTTGCGACAGCATCAGATACAGGTGCAACGTATTTGTCCATAAAGGCATTAACATCTGCTGCTTGAACTGACTGCAAGGTCATAAGCATTGTAAAAAACATCATCATAAATCTCTTCATAGGCTTTTCCTTAAATTAAAATAAAAAACTGTAACGACTAGTCATAATCTCTCGCATTGTTTTATTATACCAAAAACATGTCAAGTTGTTATAAAATCTTTACAATTAAGTGTAAATGTTACATTTTGCGAGAGGTGAAGCGGGGGTAAATGGATTGGACTAGTGACTGGTGAATAGTGAGTAGTGAATAGAGGGGGTAAATGGATTGGACTAGTGATTAGTGAATAGTGAATAGAATTGTAGGTCAGGTTTTACCTGACAATAACTAGTTCAACGTCATTGCGGGGGTAAATGGATTGGGTTGGTAAGTCGGACTACAAGCTTGATGTCATTGCGAGGAGCGAAAGCGACGAAGCAATCCAAAACAAACTTGACAATTGAATAAAAATGGACTGCCGCGAAAATCAAAGATTTTCTCGCAGTGACAAGAAACGCTAAAAATGTCATTGCGGGGGTAAATGGATTGGACTAGTGACTAGTGATTAGTGAGTAGTGAATAGAGGGGGTAAATGGATTGAGTTGGTCCATCCTTTCCCCTCGCCCCTTTGGGGAGAGGACGCAGTCGTGCTTGAACATAGTGAAAGCTACGAATGCGGGTGAGGGGTAAATGAATGCGTGAAGAGTGAAGCGGGGGTAAATGGATTGGACTAGTGACTAGTGAATAGAATTGTAGGTCAGGTTTTACCTGACAATAACCGGTTCAACGTCATTGCGGGGGTAAATGGATTGGGTTGGTAAGTCGGACTACAAGCTTGATGTCATTGCGAGGAGCGAATGCGACGAAGCAATCCAGTCACCCCTCACCCGAATTTCTAAGCTCGCACTGCTCGCCAAGAAATTCTTCCCTGTCTTGGATTATTCGGGGTGTCGGAAAGTTCCCAGCTTCCCGACACCTTACGGGCTCGCTTCGCTCCGCCCTACCGAAAATCCGCTCTCCCACAAGGGGCGAGGGGAAAGCGCGAAACAATGTCACACAATAAGTCAAAGTTAAAAATTTTATATTTTGTGCTAAAATCTATATATTAGTTTATTAATAGCGGGGTTGGCAATATGAATAAGTGGTTAAAAATAACCGGATTTGTTTTTCTGGGTATTATTGTATTAATTTATCTTGGATTCTTGTTTGTTCTTCCAAATGTGGTCAAAATCGAGGATTATAAATCCCAAATTCAGCAACTTGTTGAAGAGCAGACGAAGTTAAAACTTGATTTTAATAATGCAAAAGTTGTTACCACTCCTCTTTTAGGCGCGGGAATTAAGGCGGAAGATATAAGTGTTAAACTTCCGGATAACTCTGTACTTTTTTCAGCTGACAAAATTCAGGCAAGAATTGCGCTTCCGAGTATTTTGCTTATGACAGTAAAAGTTTCTTGTCTTGAAGTTGAATCCCCGTTTATTAATCTGGAAATTGTAAATGATGATAATTTCAAGCTGGTAAAACTTATTGAAAACAAATTGAATGCAGGGAAGGAACAGAAGCTTGAAACACTGGGCCAGACTTCCAAGCTTGATGACGGCAAGTTTAAATTTAATCCTGCGTGGATTCGTATAAAAGTTCCGAATGTAAAGCTTTATAATTACAGAGTTCTTGTAAATGATTTAAAATCAAAACATTTCCTGAGTTTGAGAGGTGAAGAGTTAACTCTCGGCTACTTTAACGGCAAAACCGCAAAGATTAAGACTTATGCGGAATTGTACAGCGATGAAAATAAAAATATTACTGCAAATATTGATATAAACACTTTTCTGCCAAAATTCGGAACAAAACTGGACAAGGAAGATGATCCGGCAGAGAGAATTGATATTGCTTTTGTAAATCCTGTTACAATGTACAGAAATTACGATTTGAAAGCAAATCTTGATACAAAATTAAGAGTCAGAAACCACAAAAACGATTTATCATCTTACGGGTATTTTAATATCGAAAATGCAACTTTGAAAGTTTCACAGCTTACTCTTCCGGAAAGCTATTTAAGGGTAAAAACTTTCGGAACTCAGGTTACGCTGGATACAAATATTTATCCAGTAAAAGACCAGTATATTCAGCTTCTCGGAAGCTTGAATTACGGCAGCCGCCCTAAAATGGATATGAGAATAAAAACCGGTACAATCAAGTTTAACGATATGGTTATACTTGCAAAAGCAATTATGGATTCTCTCCATATAAAAAACGAACTTGCGCAAATCAAAGCGGAAGGACAGCTTGATGCGGATTGCTATATCAAAACCAATTTCAAAAAGTGGAATTCTAACGGTTCCGTTGTAATAAAAGACGGCGGGGTGAGTGTCAGAAATCTCGGAAAAGTATTATCAAACGGCAATATTAACATAAAACTTGATAATAATATCCTTGATATAAGAAATTCAAGCATTTTAATCAGTAATGCTCCGCTGTTTATTGATGGAAGTATTGATGAAAAATCCGTTGCGGATATTAAAATCAAGGCGGATAAGATTCCTTTACCATCCTTGTTTAATGCTTTTGCACCTGCGGATTTGAGAAATAAGTACAATTTTAAATCAGGTTTCGCAACGCTTGATTTAGGCTTGAGCGGAAAACTCAAAGAAGCGGTTGCGGGTGTGAAATTTGCACTTGCAAATCTCAATATTTCCGACAAGAGCTTGAATATTACCAACGAAAAATTGTCAGGCGAGTTTTTCACTAATAAAAAAGGGCAAAGCGGAAAATTTGATAATTCAAATCTGATTTTATCTATCCCGAAAACCGCTTCAAAAGTTGTTATTCCGGCTTTGAATATTGAAGTTGCGGAAAATAATATTAATATAAAAGAAAACTCAATTATATTAAATGACAAAACAAACCTCAAATACAGCGGAGGAATAACAGATTATAATAATTTGGAATCAGTCAATTTCCTTGTCCGGGGTAATGTTGATACAAATGATTTAATAAAATTAATCGGCAAAGAGTTTAAACCGTTTATTAATTCTAAAGGTTCAATTCCGGTGAAATTAACGGTAGAAGGTGACGGACAAAAACAAACACTTTTTGCACAGGCATTATGTAATAAAGAAAACTTCATTACTCCTGTTGAGCTTACAAATCTTGCGGGTCAGAATATTTCTCTGCAAAGCGTAATTGACTTTAAACCTAACAGAATAAAAATTAAGAAAACGGGTATTTTCAAACGCATAGTAAGCGTTGATGAAAAAGGAAACGAGGTTGTAAATTTAAGTGAGGTTCTCGGTGTTGACGGAACTCTGGAAGGTAATAGAATCAACTTAATCAAAATTACAATTCCGGAAACTTTGAAGGGAAAAATTTATGCCTTCCCTCAATCTGCGTTTGAGTTTAAGGGAAGAGCCTATGTATTTGGCGAGATGGCTGCGCCGAGATTGAGGGGCGGTTTTGATATCGCAAATCTTTCTATTCCGGAACTTATGCTTACTTTAAGAGACGCCAATCTTGATTTTAAAGGCCACACTGCTGATTTTGTTCTGAAAGATTTGATTCTTAACGAATCAGATATTCAGCTGAACTCAAAAATAAGCCTTATACCTGCAAGTGTGGTAAATATTCTGAATCTGGATGTAAAATCACGTTATTTCAATCTTGATAAGATTATGAAAGTAAGCGAAAAAGCAACGGCTTATGTACCTAAGAGCCCTGCTTCCGCTTCAAATTCCGCACCTGCCGATATTCCTGTTGCAATAAAAGACGGAAGTATCGATTTTGCAAGAATTATTACCGGCAAGATTGATATTAAAAATACAACTTCTAAAATTTCTCTTGCTAAGAATGTATTTTATATAAACAATTTGAGAACAAATGTATTTAACGGCAGGGTGCGCGGTGATATTTCCGTAAATCTTCTTTCTATGCTTTTAAATATTGCGGTTCAGGGTAACGGGGTTGATGTTGAAAAGGCTCTTCTTGACGCTGCCGGCATGAAGGATACTTTATCCGGAAAAGCTTCTTTTGATACAAATATTTCACTAAAGGGCGCAACGTTTGAAGAACAGGTAAAAAGCCTTAAAGGACGTGTGAATTTCACTGTTAAAGACGGTCAGTTCGGACCTTTCGGAAAACTGGAAAACCTTATTATTGCAGAAAATATAAGAGAATCACAGCTCTTCCAGACAGCGCTCGGAGGTATCATAAGCGGGCTTACTACAATTGATACGACACACTTTGCCGAGCTTAACGGTACGTTGAATTTTAACGACGGCATCTGCAATATTGATCCTATAACTTCTCTGGGCAGCATTTTGAGTCTGCACATTTCAGGTGATTTTGATATTTTAAGAAATTATGCCGATATGAGTGTAAGGGCAAGAATGGCTTCTTTGGTTTCAAATCTTCTCGGACCAATCGGGGCTATTAACCCTGCAAACCTCATTAATAGTGCCGCAAGCCTTAATATTGTAACAGCGAAAGCTTTTTCAATCTTCTGTGTAATGGTTCCGGAAGAAGAAATTAATGCGATTCCGAGTTTCGCAAACAAATATGTTGATAATGCAGCGACAAAATTCCAGCTTGCAGTAAGAGGTGATGCCGCAAAACCGCTTTCGCTTGTAAAATCATTCAAGTGGCTTGCAACAGAGAGCGAATATGAAAACGCGGTAGACTATGTAAACTCAATCCCTGAGCCGGTAGAAGGAAGCGAAGCAACTACGATTGATGAAGTTGTTCAGGAAGTTGAAGCGGAAAAGAAAACACTCAAATACAAGATAAAAAATCTCTTCAAGAAAGATGAAGAGGAGAGTGTGCGACGAAGCAATCCAAAACAAATTTGATAACCGAATAAAAATGGACTGCCGCGAAAATCAAAGATTTTCTCGCAGTGACAAGAAAAGCAGTCGTGAAGAGTGAAGGGTGAAGGGTCATTTAAAACAGTTTTGGCGCACTCCTTCCCTTTTGAGGGAAGCGGCTTGCCGGCAGAGAGCGAAGGATTTTTACTATCACCCACCCCAACCCTCCCTCATACAGGGAGGGAGAGCTGCAAGCCTGACGCATTCCTTCCCTTTTGAGGGAAGGCTAGGATGGGTGATAATTGGTAAAGGGTGAGGGAGGGTAAATGGATTGGGTTGGTAAGTGGAACTACAAGCTTAACGTCATTGCGAGGAGCGAAAGCGACGAAGCAATCCAAAACAAACTTGACAACTGAATAAAAATGGACTGCCGCGAAAATCAAAGATTTTCTCGCAGTGACAGGGGAAGTTAAAAATGACAAAAATTATATATAAATCACCTATTTAAAATATTGTAAATTTAATCTTATATGTTAATATTGAACTTAAGTAAAAATAAGCAGGGTGAGTATATGAAAAAGATTAAGGGTTTATTATTATACACATTAATTATAATGTGCTTGCTGCAAAATGCTGCAATGGCTGCAATACATACACCTGAAGAAATAAATTCCATGCAGAAACATATTAACTCTGTAGGTTTCAAAATTCTAAACAGCAATAAAATAGAAAAACGAATTGTTTTTGTCTATAATTCGGAAGATAAAAAAATCTTTTGATTTCGGATAAAACACTTACCAAACGTGAAGTTGTAGTTTATGACGATTTATACAAATCAGTTGAAAATGACGACGAGCTTGCGGCAATGCTTGCCAGAGAAATTTCTCTTGCAATACGTTCTTTTGACGGAGTTTGTAACGGATTTTTGAGGTCGCTTCAAGTTAAGGTCGCGCCAAAGAAATTTGAAATGGTAGCAGACAAAAGAGCGGTGGACTATATGGTAAGTGCGGGATATGACCCCGTTGCACTTATTATTTATATTCAGAAAACTTCTCCTCAGTTAAGATTTGATATGATATCGGCTCATAACTTGACATCAAAGCGTTTGGCGTCAATTTATGAATATATTTATACAAAATATCCGTATTTCCTTAAGAATAACCAATATTTAAACAATGAATATTATCAAAATTTCCTTCTGACATCTTCAAATAACAGAAGATTACTTGAAGAAAAGATAAAAACAAATTCAAAGGAAAAGATAAAATATGAATAAGTTTTTAAAAATTATATTATGCATTGTTCTTTTATCACAAGTTAGCGGCGCATTTGCGCTTGAAGATGAATTTGCGGATAAAATGTTATCAGATAAATTTATTGAACCACCTGAAACTCACGAAGTGTATGACTATCAAGATACAACGGCTATACCTGTAAAAATTTCCGCATCCAGTACAATAAAATCGGAAAAAGATGCTTATGAAGGCCAGATTATAGAATTCAAGACTGCTGAAAACGTAATATATAAACATAATGTAATTATACCAAAGGGCACTCCTGTTACTGCAAGAGTTGAAACGGTTATTTCAAACGGTATGAATGGTATTCCGGCAAGTATAATTCTGGGTAATTTTAAGATAGATGGCATAGAAAGCAGCAAACTTACAAGCAGTTACGAAAAATTCGGATTAGATTTAAGCTGGCTGGTATTTCCTCTAAAATGGCTTCTGACTCCGCTTCCTCCGACTGGAACATTAACCAATTTTATAAAAGGAGGACATGTAAAGATTAAAGAAGGCAGTACTATAACTCTCTTTTATCATCCCAATTGGATATAATTATTACTCCGGGCGGCTGTTGGCTGCTCTGAGCGAATTTAATATTGCTATAAATGAAACTCCGACATCGGCAAATACCGCGCCCCACATTGTCATCATTCCAAGTCCGCCGAGAAGCAGAAACAGGCCTTTTACGCCAAGCGCGAAAACTATATTTTGTTTCACAATTCCCATTGTTTTTCTTGAAATTTTCACTGCAGCAGCAACTTTTGACGGTTTATCGTCCATAATTACCACATCGGCAGCTTCGATTGCTGCGTCAGAGCCGAGTCCGCCCATTGCGATTCCGGCATCGGCTCTTGTCAAAACCGGCGCATCGTTTATTCCGTCACCGGCAAATATTACGCTGCCGGGAGAACTTTCAATAATTTCTTCCAGTTTATTAACCTTGTCCTCCGGCAGAAGCTCTGCATAAACCTTATCAATTCCTAGTTCCCGCTGAACTTTTTCCGCCGCTTTATATGTATCACCGGTTAAAATTTCCGTAGAAACTCCGAGCTTTTGCAAGTCACTTATTGCTTGGAAAGAATCTTCTTTTATTTCATCAGAAATTACAATGTATCCTTCATATTTTCCGTCAATAGAGAGATAAACAACCGTTCCGCTCTTATCCGCAGGCTCGCAGCCGATGAATTTAGCGTTTCCTGCAAGAACTTTTTTACCCTCAACTTCAGCTTCAACGCCATGTCCAGCGATTTCTTTAATATCTTTGATTTCCGGAATTTCTTTTCCGTACTCTTTTCTGATGGCGGCTGCTATCGGGTGAGAAGAAGCGCTTTCCGCGAAAGCCGCATATTTTATCAAATCAGGATTATCAGAAACAATTTCCGTTACTTTAAATACACCCTTAGTAAGTGTTCCTGTTTTATCAAACACAACTGCGGAAGGTTTTGAAAGTGTTTCTATAAAAGTGCTGCCTTTAATTAATATCCCTTGCTTTGAAGCACCTCCGATTCCTGCAAAAAATCCCAAAGGAACAGAAATCACAAGCGCACACGGGCAGGAAATTACAAGGAAAGTCAAAGCCCTTAAGACCCAGTTTCCGGGAATTGCAAGAGCCCACGGAACGATCGCAATAGCGGCCGCAAGTCCGACAACCGCAGGAGTATAATATCTTGCAAATTTAGTAATAAAGTTTTCGGTTTTTGCTTTCTTAGAGGACGCCGTCTCAACAAGCTTAAGAATCTTAGAAACCGTTGATTCGCCAAACTCTTTTGTTACCTGAATTTTCAATAGCCCGTCACGGTCAATACATCCGCTTATTACACTGTCGCCCGCTTTTACACCTCTCGGAACGGATTCTCCGGTAAGAGCGGAAGTATCAACGGAA
>CALUVJ010000041.1 GCA_944324195.1 Candidatus Gastranaerophilales bacterium | reverse complement strand
ACGAACACAAGGGTTTCAGACTCCTGATAATTTTCTTTTTTATTTATTAATTTTAATAGTCTATCCTTAATCAACATAGTTGCATATATCCTTATATATAGTATATGCCACATTTAAATATTCTATAACACTTTGTTAAATTTTTGTTACATATTTGTTATAGTACATATACTCAAACCCCGGTACGAATATTCGTACCGGGGCAGTTAGTTTACTTCCATAGGGGATATATGTATTATGGAAAATAAATTCTAGGTTAATTTTCGGATTACTAAAGTGTGTGAAAGAGGAATTCCTCCTTGTACTGCAGGTTTATTTACCACCTGGCCTTTTATATACATTACGGTTGAGCCGCCGCCATCAAGATTCATTGCATTAACACATCCTAATTCTTTCATAAGACTTGCTAATTCCATCAACGTTAATCCTATTGAAGCACCTTCTCTTCCGTCTGCTGTTAGCATTATTAAGTGATTATCTTTTGTATACCCTATTGCTGTTCTGGGATTACGCCCGTCTACCGAACCAAGTTTTTGGGCTGTCATGTCAACATATATATCTCCGTTTTTGACTAAATATGGGCCTCCGCTTATTATATGGTTAACATCCCTCCACTCAGGATTCAGTTTTATGTCTAACTTAAATTTCTTGGCGTTTACAATTTTATCTAAATTCTTCTGCGGACCTACAATTACATATCCGTCTTTTGGAATTTGGTTCCGTCCGTATGATACCCTGAGAAGTTTTCCGTTTGAAATTACTATCTGCTTACCATACTTTGGAGAAGGCGGAGAATACTCACCCCAATCCGGCGTATATACGATTGTATGCACTGACAACATTCTAGGCTGATTGACATTATCAATTTTAATCCCTCCTATATTAGTTTTTACTTCTGCTTTTAATTGAACCCTTGCCATATCAAATCCGTTATCAAAAATTCCCATCGCCACTCTGTCATATACAGGACCGGTATAAACTTTTTTGTTTATCATTAAAGTACCTAGCGGAACTCCGGTCTGGGGTTTGAAGTACCCTCCGTTTATTGCAACTATTGCATTATCCCTTACTGCTATGTCTGAAATCTTTCTTTTGGATGCCAGTTTATTCGATGCAATTGACGGTTCTACTGCTAAACCTTGACTAACCCCGGGTGACAATTCTACTATATTAATCCTAACGGGTTTGTTCTTATAAAATTTAATCATTCTGACATGTTTAACGCCTTTCTCAACTTCTGTTACTTGTGAACCGCTGTATTTTTGTGAAATTTCTTCTTCAAAGATTAATTCATTTTGTTTTTGCTGTTCCTGTACATAATTCAATGTTGGAGAAATTCCGGTTAAATTACCTATGTCTTTGGCTGATAAAATTGTATTTTGGCTTAGTAATAAACATATAGCTATTCCTATGCCTGCCGCACTTGTTGCAGCCTTTTCAAACTGGGGTCTATGTACTAATATCGTATCCATTGCTCTCACCATTTTGTCTTAAAGTAACAGATACCTTTTTTATTAGGGAGTGGTGTGGGGCTATAACACTCCGGGGGTAAACTTTCGTCTGCCTTACATCATGCTGTAACTTGTGCAGCTGCTTATCTACCCCTATTTAATTTTCACATCCAAAAATTTTACTCTTCGGAATGCATTTTGAGAACTTATTCAATCCTCTACTATTATTATATCATACACTTAATCAATTCACAAGTGTCTAAAGCTCAATTAATATAATACTTTAGAATAATTTTTAAATAGTATAAAATACACTTAATCTAAAAGTTTGTTTTTGATAAAATTAATATATGACGTTAATTTCTGTTTTGAAAAAAAAGAATAATACAACGCTTTTTACAACTCCAAGTCATGACGGAAAGCTATGTATCTTACATAAATTCTATCAATGGTATCGTTCTGATATATCGGAAATAGACGCATTGGAGCCTGATAAAGCCCTGTATGCAGCAGAAGTTAAAGCTGCAAAACTTTATGGTACTCAAATTACTAAATTTTTAACAAACGGGTCTACAAGCGGCATAATTGCGGCAGTTTTAGCTTGCTGCAAACCCAATGATAAAATTTTAATATGGGATAATGCTCATCCTTGTCATAAAAATGGCGCAATTCTGGCTGGTGCAAAAACTATTGAATATACATTACCATACAATAATGAGTGGGGTGTATATGAAAATTTAACCGCTGAAATGGCTGAAAAACTTTTTAAAGAATATTTGCCAAAAGCAATTATTATAACTTCTCCCAGCTATGAAGGAATTACTGCCGATATTAAAAATATTAGTAAAGTATGCGAGGAGTATGGTGTACTTTTAATTGTTGATGAAGCACACGGAGCATTGTATCCGTTTTCCAATAATCTTCCTGAGAGTGCAATACATTACGCTGATTTTACAGTTCAGTCGCTGCATAAAACCGCCGGCGGAATCAACCCTACTGCGCTTTTGCACACTAAGACACATTTTGATATTTCAAAAACATTAAATATGATAAACACAACATCACCATCTTATCCAATGCTTGCAACCATTGAAGCTAATCTAAATTACCTGAATTCATCAAAAGGCAAGCATAAAATAGAAACACTGATTTTACAGATAAATGATATAAAAAATTCATTAAAAAATATTAAATTTTTTGGTGATGATCCTACTAAAATCCTTATGAAAAAAGAAGGCTTGTCAGGATATGAACTGTCAGAACTTCTTTTTAAAAAATTTAAAATTGAAGATGAACGTACAAATGAAAAATCAACAATGCTTCTTACGGGTTTAGGTACTGACAAAGCAAAGCTTGACAGGTTAAAAAAGGTGTTATTAAAGATAGATAAGTCGTAAAATCTATTTTATCAAAGCTTGAACTTCTTTAAAGTTCGGATGTTTAGCCCCCTTCAGCCATTCAAAAAGAGCAATTTCCGCTGTTAAAATGTAAGCGCCGTTCGCCTTCATTCTTTCTAAACCGGCTTTATACTCAGTCTCAGCACGGCTGCCGCAGGCATCCTGTATTACGCTGACTTCATATCCCAGGTTTATTAATGCTTCTGCGGTTTGGCTTACGCAAATGTGGGTTTCTATGCCAAAAATTACTATCTTTTTACGATTATGTTCTTTAATTGATTTCAGGATAGACGAATCTTCCAATGCAGAAAATGCAGTTTTCTCAAAGTATAATGTATCTTTATTCAGGCAGTTCTTTAATGGTTCTATTGTAGAGCCGAGACCTTTTGGATATTGCTCTGTAACAATAACAGGAATATTAAGAATACTTGCAGCTTTAGATACTGTACAAGCTTTTTTTTCTAAAGTTTCTTTGTTAAAAGCTGCATTTAATAATTTATCTTGTATATCTATAATTAAAACTAAGCTCTCATCAACATTAAGTAAAGTCATTTTTGCTCTCCTTTCTGAATTCCTGTATAAATTGTTCCAACAAATCTTCCAGCAGTCCGGCTTCAAATTCTTCTAAAGTTAAGTTAATCCGTTTTGCATCAATATTATGAGGTGAGGTGATATGTGTAATATCTATATTAATATTGGCAAAACCAGGTGTTGTAATCTTAAATACAGCAGAAGTATAGCGCCCCTTTAACTCCATACAACTATATTTTTCCTCAACTTCTTGTTCTATTGAGATTCCATACAATTTTTCACTATATTTTTGCTTTAAATGGTAAAAAACAGGAATAACAACATTATTTATCTTTTTATTTAATTCTTGCCTGAAAAGTTTAAAATTTTTTCTTTCACTATTTTCATTTATTTCCAGCATATTGGAATATACTTTGTCATAATTAATCGCTTCATGTAATTTGTTTAAAGCTTCGTTAATAAGTTGTTGCCTGTTCATTGAAAATATCTTAGCAAATCCTGCATACATTCTCTCCGGAATTCGGCAGCTGATTTTAGCCCATATCTTTTTTGCATCTTCAAGGTCTGTATCGTATAAAAGCAAAAAATATTTATTGACTGCGTAATTCATTAAAATATCATTTTTACGTACATTATTTAAAATAACTGTTTCAATCTGATTTGGGGTTATTAAAAACTTTGTTTTTTCGTCAGGAGATATTGCAACAAGAACGGAAGAATATGAGGAATTGTGCATTTTTGCAAGTTCTTCATCTAATACAGAGTTATAATCTAAAAGCACTTCATTAGATGGTTTTATTATATTTTTGCTTACTAAAATATCCCGGTACTGTTGATTTTTATTTAGCAGCGAAGTTACATTCAAAGCTGATACTAAAAGTGCCTGAAATTCTATGTCCGGAGTCATTGGAGTTATAAAAGCAAAAGCACCATGTTTATAGGCATCCGACTTAAAATTCTCGTATTCGTTGTAAGCAAAAACAATTGCAGGTGCATTATTAGATAAACTAAGAAACTCGAGAGTCTGCTGCTCTGCATTTTCACTATTCACAATTAGTACCGAAGTGTTGATTAAATGCATTTTATCAGGCAGTTCATCAAATTTTAAATTTAACAAGGCGTCATTTTTTCTAAGCAAAAGTTTTGATGTAATGTAATCGAAAAAATCAGAATCATCAGATATTAAAACAATTTGCCCCTGCATAAAACAAAACCTTATGCTAATTCAGATATTAATAATTCAGCTTTCTGCAATATTGCTTCTCTTAAATCTTCAACATCTGCAAAATCAATACCAAGTGTTTTCAAGAAATCTTTATCAATAGCATTTGGGTTAAAATTTTCCTGAACAACTGTATCAATTAAGCATACCAGGCTGCATGGCACCGGAATTGAAGATAAAGACGGTGCATGGTGATACGATATTATATTAGCAAGAAGTATAGGAAGCTGCCATCTTTTAGCCAATAAAGACCCCGTTTTTACATGGTCTGAATCAAAGTATTTTCGTTCGGCTTCAAGGATATCTGCTCCATCATTCACTGCATTTAAAACTTTTAAATATAATTTTTCATTAGACATATGCAGAACCATTTTCCCTACATCATGAACAAAACCGGCGATGAACGCTTCATCAGAATCCATAATCTTAGTTAAATTAGCAAGGTACTCACATCCTGCAGCTACGCGCATTGAATGTTTCCACAACTCTTTATCGCCTTGATTGGACATCATAGGCTTCATTGCTACGGCTACAATAATATTTTTTACTTTTACCATGCCAAGCAATGAAAGTGCTATATTTATAGAACTTATCTGTTGTGAAAAACCGTAATAAGCGGAGTTTACCAAAGCCAGTATTTTAATAGTTAATGATTGGTCAAACATAACAATATCACCAAGTTCTTTCATACTTGCCGTAGGTTTTTTCATTATATTTAATGCCTTAACAATTACGCTTGGCATTGCATGTATATCTTTTACGCTATTTACTAATTCTATTGTTTTATCCATATTCATCACCTATTCTATACTTGTAAATGTTTTTTTATTGATAAAAAGCTTCCGATTGCACCAAAAGCGGTTCCTATAAGCAGTAGTGTAATAATAACAACATTTTGTGCATATGCCGGAGTTGGTATTAAAAAGAACTTATGCACGTTTATTAATAATCCCTGAACAAAATTCAACGGCAAGACTGCGATTACTGATGATACAAAGCCGTAAAATGCACCTTGCATAATTAACGGAGTCTTGATATACCAGTTACTTACTCCCATTAAACGCATTATTTCAATTTCCTCTTTTCTGGATTGAATTACCAGCTGTATAGTATTATTGATTATTGTTATTGTTAAAGCTGCAGATATAATTATTACGAAAAACATTGTGGTATTTACAACATTTGTTAAAACCTGCATTTTTTTTGCAAGTTCCTTAGCATAACCTATATCTTCAACACCTGCTATCGGTTTAATTTGATTGAAAACCTCAGGAATATTTTCCGGCTTGTCAACTTTTACCCGAAGAGTATCAGGCAAAGGATTTGTGATGTCATGAAGCCCAAGTTCTTGTTTTAGACTGTTCCACGATTCTTCTTTTGTTTTTAAAGTTACAGTTTTAACATGTTTAATTTCATTTATTCTGTCTTTGACAATTGAAGGAGAAGTATTTGATTTCAGATATACAGAAATCTCCAAAACATTTCCTAATTCATTTGCAAATGTAGAAAGAGACAATGTAAATCTGAAGAGTACACCAAATAAAGTTAATATGGCTGCCATGGTAGTTATGATAACAAGATTGATAATACCGGTTCGCTTGATATCATTAACAGCTTCCATAATAATACGATAAGCAATACGCAGTTCACAAAGCCAATCCTTCGGAATATGTTTTTTTACCTGTGATTTTAATTGCTGCCTGCTATTGTCCATACGTACCTGCCTGAATATCTCTGACTATTTCCCCTTTTTCAAGAGTTAGAACTCTTTTTCTAAATCTATCAACAAGCGTAAAATCGTGCGTTGAAACAATTACCGTAATTCCGCGTTGATTGATTTGTTCAAGTATTTGCATAACTTCAAGGGAATTTTTAGGGTCCAAATTCCCCGTTGGTTCATCTGCTATTAATAAAGGCGGACCATTAACTAAAGCCCTTGCAATACTTACTCTCTGCTGCTCACCGCCTGAGAGTTCGGTTGGCTTTGCTTTAGCTTTATCTAAAAGTCCTACAACTTTTAATGCACCCGTAACCCGAGTTCTAATGTCTGTAGAACTAATTCCCAGAGTTCTTATAACATATGCAATATTATCATACACCGTTTGATTTTGTAACAATTTGTAATCTTGAAATACAATTCCCATGCATCGTCTCAAATTAGGAACTTTTTCAGGCGGTAAATTTGCTATATTAATGCCTCCAATTAAAACAGTACCTGTTGTAGGTGTTTCTTCTTTATAGAGCATTTTCATTAATGTTGATTTTCCTGCTCCGGAAGCACCTGTAATAAAAACAAATTCTCCGGATAGTATGTCCAAATTAATGTTTTTCAATGCATAGTTATTTTTATATTTTTTAGTAACAGATCTTAATTGTATCATTTTTTTAACTCAATAACCTTATCAGAAATACTTGCTGCATCCAGTCCGTAATAACATAAAAGTTCTTGCGGTCTGCCGCTTTGTCCGAAAGTATCATTTATCCCAATCCTGCTGACTTTGCAAGGACAAGTATCTGAAAGACACTCACAAACTGCGGAGCCTAATCCGCCTATTATAGAATGGTTTTCGATTGTCACAACCAATTTTGTTTTATTGGCACTACTTATTATAGTACCACAATCCAAAGGTTTTATAACAGGTACATTTATGATTTCGGCATTGATGCCATTCTTTTCCAAAATTTCAGCCGCTTTTAAAACTTCTGATAAAATATCACCTGCCGCAATCAAACTTACATCAGAACCTTCCTTTAGAATAACAGCCTTACTGACATCAAATTTATAATTTTCATTATATACACAAGGAACATCCATTCTGGAAAGTCTTATATAAACAGGCCCGTAATAATTAGCGGCAAACCTGACTGCCTGACGGGTCTGTTCATAATCTGACGGGACTATAACTGTCATATTCGGTAAAGTTCGCATAAGTGAAATATCTTCTAGAGCTTGATGGCTTGCACCGTCCTCACCAACAGTAATTCCTCCATGCGCACCAATAATTTTAACATTTGATTTTTGATAGCATATAGAATTTCTTATCTGATCATAAGCACGCCCTGTTGCAAAAACTGCAAATGTTGCAGCAAAAGGGATAAAGCCCTCCAAGGACAAGCCCAAAGCGGTTGTTATCAAATCCTGTTCCGCAATACCAACATCAAAAAACCTTTCAGGGTAAGCCTTGGCAAATAAAGATGTTTGCGTAGAACCTGACAAGTCAGCATCTAATGCAACTACCTGATAATTTTCTCTTCCAAGTGCTAAAAGTTCTTCCCCAAACGCTTTTCTTATTGATTTTTTAGAATCGTAATCTATAGTTAACATTTTACCCTCTTACAAAATTATACCATAAACTACTCAAAGGGGTAAAGAATTGTTTTTATTTTCGCCAATAATCACAAATAAGCTTTTTACGAGGAGAAAATTTCTTTTTTATATTTTCTATTAATGAATTTTTACTTAAATTTTCAAGTTCCTTCTTTAACACGGCTTTTTCTAAAATTAAAGTGTTGTATAACTGATTACAAAAATCTGTTGAAGATTGGTGTAAATGTAACTTTTTTATTTGTAATTCTTTCTGAAAAATTTGTTTTTTTAACTGATGCTTATTCACGAGCAACCTCACTGAATAAAGAATATAACTTTTTATATAAATTTTCAATCAATCTTTTAGAGTATTTTAAAAGTAAAAAATATTTTTCAAACTCACAATGTAACAATTTTGCAATAATTAGTAAATTTTTATTCAACAAAATACTTTTATAAATCATAAGCACATGAGGGAATTAAGAAATAATCAGTAATACACTACTGAATTATTAAAATTTGTAACAATTACATGAAATTTGCTAAAGTTTGAAAAAAATATGCCGTTAACTATAGCAAAGTAGGATTGTATTGTTATGAAAATTTAGAAAGGAGTAACACAATCATGAATGTGAAATTAGAACAGGCAATTACAGCCGTACAAAATGGTCTAAAGCCGGAAGCTGCAGCCGCCAAATACGGTGTGTCCTTAGAGGAATTGAGTAATGCACTTAATCCTAATGGTGCAGGTGCACCGGTTGATGGCTACGAAAGTACAAGAACACCGGAACACAGCTATACACTCAAATCCGGCAGAAAAGTAAACGTATATAGAAATCCTGACGGAAAACAGGTATTTGAATATACTGCTGCTGACGGAACTAAGATGAATGAAGCCGAATTCTTAAAAGCGGAAGGACTAACCGGCAGACATTTTGCAGTAGACAGCAAAGGACAGCTTGTTCATGTAAAAGACGCACCTTCTAATGAATATTCTGACAGAGATATTCGTTATACTATGAGGAATGGACGTTATATCGTATATAACAGAGATTCAAAAACAGGCGAAGAAACATTTAAGTTTTATGAAAAAGACGGAACAGAAATTTCAGAGGCAGATTTCAGAAAAAAACAAGGTGTTGGAGACAAGGAAATTGTAATTGACAAAAACGGTGCTCTAACCTTCTATGAAAAATCTGAACCTTTCTTCAATTTTACTGATGAAAATGGAGATTTCAGCTTTGCTGAAACCGGTAAAACTGTATTAAAAGCAATACTTTCTCCTCTTTTACTGCTAACAAGCTGTACTGGCGAGGATGATGTTCCGGTATTACCGGATATCGATATAGATAATGACGTGGTAGTCAATATCACAATACCTCCGCAAGATCAGTCTGCACTTATTAATGCATTTAAGGAAGGTATAGATGCCTTGCTGGCAAAAATTGATGAGTTACAAGCAAAGCTTGATGAAATGGGACTTACATTAGAAGAATTTAAAGATCAGGTAATACAATTACTTGTTCAGAATAATGCATATCTAAAAACTATTTCAGAGCAGCTTGAACAACTACAATATAAGCAAGATGAAATTATAGAAATTTTAACTAATATTAACTCTACGGTTCAAACAATTTCATCCTTAGTAGAAGCTACAAATGAAAATATTATTATTAATGGTGAAAGTGTTAAAGAGCAACTTACTGAAATTCTTAACGAAATCAAGAATGGTAATATAAATTCTATCGAGAAACTTGATGAATACATGAATAATTTAACTGCAATGCTGCAAACAATTATTCAACAGCAGGGGGATCAAATTGAAATTAGCGAAGACAGCAATATGACGCTGGATCAGATTTTGGAGATATTGGGCAATCTTGACGCATATGCACCTGAAGATAAGCTTGAGGCAATACTTGAGATTTTACAATCTATTGAATCTATAGGTAAAGATATTAGCAGCAAGCTTGATGCAATTATCAGTATGTTTGAATCAGCATTTCCTGATAATGATGAAATTAAAGCTGCTCTTGAAAGAATTGAAGAATATATTAAACAGAATAACGACAAAACAGATGTTACTAACAACTTACTGCAGCAATTGTTAGAACAGTATAATTCAGGCGGTATCTCACAAGAAGATTTACAGAAACTGCTTGATGCAATCGCTGCAAATGGAGACAAAATTGATGCAACAAATCAATTGCTGGCTAAGATACAAAATCAGGATGAAAAATTCCAGAAACAAGTTCTTGAACTTTTGGCTAATGTCGGACCAGATTATAGCGAGGTCTTGAACAAAATCTTAGAAGCAACACAAGGTAATAGTGCTAAACTGGATGCAATCGCACAGTTACTGGCTAAAATACAAGGTCAGGATGAAGAATTCCAGAAAATTGTTCTTGACTACCTTGCACAAGGCGGAACCGATTATACTGAAATACTGAATAAGATATTAGAAGCAACGCAAGGTAATAGTGCTAAACTGGATGCAATCGCACAATTACTGGCTAAAATACAAGGTCAGGATGAAGAATTCCAGAAAATCGTTCTTGATTATATTGCACAAGGCGGAACCGATTATACTGAAATACTGAACAAGATATTAGAAGCAGCACAAGGTAACAGTACAAAACTGGATGCAATCGCTCAATTACTGGCTAAGATACAAAATCAGGATGAAAAATTCCAACAGCAAGTTCTTGAACTTTTGGCTAAAGTAGGACCAGATTATAGCGAGGTCTTGAACAAAATCTTAGAAGCAACACAAGGTAATAGTGCTAAACTGGATGCAATCGCACAGTTACTGGCTAAAATGCAAGGTCAGGATGAAGAATTCCAGAAGAATGTACTTAACATACTGAATAATATGAGCCCTGGTGAAGTTGCGGATTATACAGAAATTCTGAACAAAATCTTAGAAGCAACGCAAGGTAACAGTGCTAAACTGGATGCAATCGCACAATTACTGGCTAAGATACAAGATCAGGATGCAGAATTCCAGAAGAATGTACTCAATGCCATCGATCAGCTTGGCATAGATATTGCAGGAGAACTGAATAATATCCTTAGTGCAATTAAAAACATTTCAGGCGGCGGCGGTGATACTTCAAGCCTTGAAGCATTACTTAACAAAGTACTTGAAAAAATGGACAGCAACACTGCTGCTATCATTGAAGCTATCGGCAAGATCAAACCGGGCACCGGCGGCACCGTAGATTTATCATCACTTGAAGAGATGTTAAGCAAATTACTAGAGTTAGCTTCTAAGAATAACGGCTTACTTGAAAGCATTGACGGAAAAATGGATGTTATTAATCTTACAATTGAAGCCGCAAAAGACGAAATCATTGCACACCTTGGCAATGGCGGCGGCAACGTTGATGTCAGCGCTATACTTGAAAAACTTGATGAATTTATGGATCTTTCAAACGATAACAGCCAGAAAATCTTACAGAAAATGGATACAATCATCAACCTTATTAACAACATTAAAGACTCAACCTATGATGATACAGAGTTAATGAATAAGTTAGATGATATACTGGCAGCTATTAAAGACCACAACATCACAGTTGATATTACAGGTAAAGTAGAATGCAACTGCAACTGCGGCGGCAACCACGAAGGTATCCTCGGTGATCTAGAAGATGTCTTAGGATAAATCAACTAAGTATCTGTAAATAGCAAGAGCGGTGAGTTTCACTCACCGCTCTTGCTTTATACTCTTTTTCTTGATTTTGGATCAAGAATATCTCTTATAACATCACCGAGAACATTAAAAGACAGTACTGCTATAAATATCAACAAACCGGGAGTCAATAACCACGGACGGTATAAAATATTTGTAAACTCCTGAGCCTCTTTTAACATATTACCCCAACTGGCATCGGGCTGCTGAATACCTAATCCCAAAAAGCTTAATCCTGATTCTGCCAATATATAAGATGGGACACTCAGCGTCATTGCAATTATTACATAGCTGGTTGTTTGCGGTAAAATATGTTTTAATATAATTCTTAAATTAGAAGCGCCGATTGTCTTTTCAGCCAGAACAAAATCTTCATTTTTAACGGACAAAACCATTCCCCTTACGACTCTTGCAAAACTTGCCCATCCTATTAAGGCAAGAATAACTATAATAAGAGCAAATCTTTGCACACTTGTCATACCCCCGGGTAATATAGCAGCTAATATGATCAATAAATAAAAACTTGGAATTGCCATAACGGCTTCTGCAAATCTCATCATTAATGTATCAATAATCCCCCCGAAGTATCCGGAAATTCCGCCATACAAAAGCCCGATAGGAAATACAATCAGAAGAGCCAAAAAGCCCACTGTCATGGAAATTCGTCCGCCAAAGAGCAGCCGGGAGAAAACGTCTCGCCCGTTAATATCAGTGCCGAGAAGATAAAGTTCTCCACCTTCTTCAACACCAAATAGATGTCGTTTTGTTTTAATTAAACCTAAAAATTTATATTCCTCTGCTTTTGGAAAAAGTTTCAGGTAATATTTTTTGCTTCTGTCCTGTTTAAATACAGTCTGCATAAGAACCGGTTCATACTCTCGTATATAATTGTAAGTATAAGGTCTGGAAATATTGCCTTTTTCATCAATGGTATATACTTTAGAAGGCGGCGCATAGGCCATCTCCCTATTGGCATATGTATTAGAATACGGAGCAATAAAATCCGCCAGCAGTATAATAAAATACAATACAACAAGTATTACAAATGCAGCTCGCGCGAATTTATCCTCAAAAATTTTTCTTATTGTTTCCATCACTTTCCTCTAAATACTAACGAATTAAACGTTATTTCCGCCTCTGACACGAGGATCCGTAATCATTAATAGTATATCGGCAATTAAATTGCCGAGAATTAACATAATTGTTCCCATCATTAAAGAAGCCATTACAAGGTTTATGTCGGATTTTAAAACGGCTTCCAACACTAAACGTCCTAACCCGGGATATTGAAATACATACTCTGTTAAAGCAGCTCCGCTTAACAGACCTGCAAATTCAAACCCTAAAAGTGTTATCATTGGGTTAATTGCATTTCTTAAAGCATGCTTGAATAACACTTTCCACTCACTTAATCCTTTTGCTCTTGCAAATTTTACATAATCACTGTCCAGTACCTCAAGCATATTAGCTCTCATTTGTCTTTGCAGACCGGATAAAGATATTGTAAAAAGAACAATCGCCGGCAGGATAAGATGTTTTGCGATGTCCGCTATTTTACCCAACAGGCTTAATTCATTAAAATCATAGCTTGTAAGCCCTCCAACCGGGAACCATCCGGTTTTAACCGCAAAAATTAACATCAAAATTGCAAAGAAAAAAGATGGTATAGCCATTCCGATACTTGATAATACAGTCAGGGTTCTGTCAAAAATCGTTTCTTTATTTACAGCGGCCAAAATTCCTAAAGGTATTCCGGCAGTCCACGTCATAAATATTACAACCAGTGTTAGAAGAAGCGTATTTGGTATTCTTTCTTTCAACTTAACCGCAACTTCCTCTCCTGCTGAAGTATACCCTAAATCACCTTTTATAAATGACTTAGCCCAAGAAATATATTGAATATAAATAGGTTTGTCCAAATTCAGCCTGCGAATTTCTTTATCCAGCGTTTCCTGAGATATAGAAGGGTTTAAACGTAATTCCGCAAGAGGATCAACCGGTGATAGCCGTATAATAAAAAAGCTTATTATAGATACTAATATGAGAAGCGGTATAACTTGCAAAATTCTTTTTATAATATATTTAATCATTGTCTGCTTATCCTTATTCAATCAATATAAATTTCATCCAAATTATAAATTAATCCGCTCAATGAAGTAGGAAATACATTTTTAAATTTTTTTCTAATAGCCACGATTCTTGTCGGAGAATATAAATATATAATAGGTTTTTGGTTGTAAATTATAGCTTGATACTTGTCATATAATGGTTTTCTTTCTTCAAAAGAAAGCTTTAATGCACCTTCCTTAAATATATCATCAAGCTCCTTTTCCCAGCTTAACCGGTCATCAATTTTATAGTTTTGCGGACGCTGATTAAACATGTGCAAACTGCCGGAAGATGTCCAGACATTTTTGCCGTCATGCGGCTCCAGAGGTGAGCCGGTTAAACCCATTATTGCCATATCCCAATCATGAGTATTTGTTAACTTATTTACTAAAGAGTTAAACTCTAACGGCTTGAAATTAACCTTCATACCAAGATTTTCGAGATCTTGTTTTACCATAACTCCCAAAGCTTCACGCTCTAAATTTCCGGCATTTGTATATAAATCAAATTCTACTTTATTTCCGTACATATCGCGCAGAATTCCGCGGTCATCAATAAAACCTGCTTTAGCAAGACTTTTTTTTGCAATATTTATATCTTGCGGATGCCCTTTTATGTATTTATTCAGATATATTGAATTAAGACTTTCTGCCGTAAATAAAGGTTCAGCCACGCCGGATGCGATATTTTGCACCATGCTTTTTCTGTCAATTGCCCAGTCAATCGCGGCTCTAAAATCTCGATTTGCAAACCATGCATGCTTGATAGGATTAACATATGGCTTTCCGTTTTTATCCTTACGGTTGTTTAAATTTATTACTATAAACATAGTACCGGTGTCCGGGCCTATGTTATATATAATATAATCAGACTGCGGTTCTCTTACCTTATATCTTGCGACATTTGAACCGCGCAGACTTAATACATCAATTTCTTTAGCCTCAAATTTTAAAATTTCATTGTTAGTATCACCAACAATCATGTATACCAGCTTGTTCAAATAAGGCAGTTTTTGGTTATTTAAATTAATCTTGTAATAATCAGGGTTGCGCTCAAATACAACTCTCTGAGCGGCTACATACTCTTTCAATTTAAATGCACCGCTTGATACAATTTCCTCCGGAGGCGTATTCGGAACTAAAAAAGCATTAAAAACCGACTCTCCCCTGTCCGAATATTGTTTGAAATAATGCTTCGGCACAATAGGGTATGATAACTGCCTTAAAAATGGTGCAAATGGCTTTGAAGTTGTAAATTTTACGGTGTAATCATCTATTTTTACTAACTCAGGCAGCTTTCCGTCGACTTTCATTGCATCCATTGTCGAAGGATTCCCATATCCCTTAAAAACAATATCCTGATAAGTATACATAACATCATTTGCTGTTATCGGTTTACCGTCAGTCCACTTTATACCTCTTCTTAAATGAATAATATAATCATTTCCGTTTATCTCAAAAGATTTGGCCAATAATGGCTCAACAAGCCCGGTACGCGGATTTGTAGTCACGAGCCCGTCATACATTAATCCGGCCATAGATGATGATGTTGCATCTTTTGTATTACACGGATTAAAAGTTTTAGGACCTTCTCCTATTGTGGAAATAACAATTTCACCGCCGAATTTGCCAACAGGAGCCTGCGATTGAAGATAATCTACCCCATCTAATGTTACATTTTTTTCATCCTGTGGATAATTTATTTCTTTCAAATCATGCTGCTCAATCTTTTCAGGAAAAGTATACGGAATATCTTGGCGAATGCAAGCTTTCACAAGTATCCCTAAAATTATAAGAACAAATACAATACTAAAAACTCTCTTCATAAAAATAAGAATATCATATTGAAAAAATTATTTCTTAATCCATAAGGCTAAAATAATGTAACGAAATGTAACAATTTAAAAAAAAGAGGAGAAAAACATTAAAGTTTTCAGTGCAAAATGCCGTAAGACATGTAAAGGGACAAGCAAAAGGACAGATAGAACAT
>CALUVJ010000040.1 GCA_944324195.1 Candidatus Gastranaerophilales bacterium | reverse complement strand
AAGATTTATGGAATTATAGGAACCGGCGGATTAACTACGGTTTTTGATATCGGAGATAATCGGGTTTTAAAGATATCTGAAGAAAATCCGTTTGAGTACAGAAAGTATAATCCGAAATTTGACATTCCGCTTGTTGGTGAAGTCGAGCATTTTGACGGGATTTACGGATATATGCAGAAAAAAGCGGATACGGAAAATGTCGGTCTAAAAAATGTACTTGCCGTAAAAAGAAAAATGAAACGGGCGGGTTATACATCTTCGCAGGACTTTGGTATGCACAGAGTTGATCAGGTTGGAATTTACAAGGGAAAAAGTTTGCTTTTAGACAGCAGATGCGCAATCAGAAGAAATAATTTTATAACACGTTTTACCCGTTGGTTTGAAGATAATTTTAACTTTAAACGTGTTTACTATGCATACAGAATTGAAGATATCATGGACAGACCGCCGACACACATAGAAGAAAAACCACTTCCAAATTATACGCTTAAAGAAGCCTTAAGCCGCATCAAAAAAGTTATTAAAAGCTGGAAATAATTTATTTAATATTATCTTTTTCCACTGTAGGAGAAAGTCCTTTTATTGCAAAAGGTTTGGCAAAATAAACAGCACTTACAATTCCTAGAAGTGCGCCAAGAACATTCAGTGAAGTTCTTACACCCTTCCATTTTTGCGGAAGAAAGTTTGAAACAGATAAAAGTCCGCTTCCTGCCATAAGATAAATATACGCTTTAAAAATTCCCCTCGGTACTGCGACGCAATCCTGCACATCACGCGGATTTTTCACATTATCAGCGATAATATCAATAAATTCTCTTTTAGGTTTGTTTTGTTGGGTATTATAAAAATTTTGTGTTGTTTGGATTTTTGAAATATTCATAACATTTACATTAAAACATCAAAATATTTTTTTTGCTTATTTAACAATTTCTTTTTTCTTGTTTTCAATTTCCCTAATTAAAATAGAAAGAATTTCTTTCGGATACCTGGCTTTATAAAAACACTTTTTCAGTTTATTGAGCTCCTCCTGCGTTTTACATGCAAATTTAATATTGTCAAAAGTATTATATCCTTGCAGGTCTAAGATTTTAAAAGTTGCCTGTCCGAAATCATCCGCATCAAGAATACCTTCATCAATTTGTTTTTGCACTTTGATATTTGGAATTTCATACACAAACCCGTTTAATCCTGCTATTTCAGGGTACTTTGTAGTACTGTGATACACATTAATAAGGGCTTTTGAATTAGCTTGTTTTAAAAGTTTCAACATCAGTTTCAGGCTATCTTCGTGAAATTCATAGAAGTATGAATCACCCGGGATAATAGCACTTTTTGTAAAACCTTCCGGCATAAGGGTTTTTATCATGTATTGCAGGGTTTCTTTAGAACAATTTGGCAGCGCGTGATACAGGGCATGAGTTCCGGAGTTTTTGTTAAAAAGATACATTACCGAGCAATCGTGTACAAAAGAGGTAGAAATTGGCTTATTAGCTTTTGCTTTTAAAAAACTATTCCCGAATCCATCGGTATTTGTCGAGTATCCGCTGTTTTTAATATATTTATTTTTTTCAAAAAAATCCCAAAATTGTCTTAAAGGGATTGAGTTTTTACATTTAGTTCCTGCAAGAAACTGAGGTTGTACATTTTGAATTTTATTCAGTGATTCTTGCGGGTTAAAGTATCCCGGCGGATTATGTAAAAACCAGTCATATAACGTTTGTTTTTTGGGTTTAATACCATGAAAATTTAACTTATTATATGAACAACTTTTTACACTTGTATTTGGATAAAAACGTATTTGCATATTGAGTAGAAAACACAACAAAAAATATTTTGCTATAAAAAAAGTTTGTGTTAGAATAGGTTTGTTGAAAAATTAACAAGGGTGCGTGGCACTCTGCCGACGAGGAGGTGACTAAATGTCACGTCCGAGGAGAGGCGCGGTGGCGCGAGAGCGGAGCTCTCAGGCGCTACCAACTGCCACAATAGACTTAACAATTTAATACAAGGGTGCGTGGCACTCTGCCGACGAGGAGGTGACTAAATGTCACGTCCGAGGAGAGGCGCGGTGGCGCGAGAGCGGAGCTCTCAGGCGCTACCAACTGCCACAATAGACTTAACAATTTAATACAAGGGTGCGTGGCGCAGTTGGTAGCGCAGTTGACTCTTAATCAATTGGTCGTGGGTTCGAGTCCCACCACACCCAAAATAAAGAGGGTTCACTTGTGTGAACCTTTTTTATTTGAAAAGGTACGAGAACCCCAATGCGAAGCATTGTGAAAGGGGCGAAAATGACAAAACAAAAAACAGGTTATAGTTATAACCTGTTTTTTGTTTATTAAGATATTTTTTTAATGTCCTAAGCCTTCAAAAAAGTCTTTTACATTATCCCAAGCGTCACTAATTTTTTCCCCGATATTTGTCACTCCATCATGTATATGCGTTGCTACATTATCGACAAAACCGGATATGCCGTGCAGTTTATTGGCTTCTGTCATGGCATCAGACATTTCAATAGGCATTTGTGCATCTTCTACATTTACTTTAGGACATACATCTACAGGAATATCTTTTCGCACATATGTTTGTATACCATTAACCCATCTTAACTCATAATTTTCAGGATCTTCTATTGGTTTAGGCGCTTCCAGACCATCACAATAAGGCCAAGCTTGTCTGGTTGACAGTACTGCTAAAGTACCTGCTCCCGCAGCCGCAGCTGCAGCGGCTTTTTTAGGTTTTTGCGCAATTTTTGTTAATATCGGTGTTGTTTGGTTGATTTTTGAAATCATTTTTACCTCCTATCTTAAGGTTTTATTATAGAATGAAATTTATTGTATTGTAAATATATTAGTATATCGCCTTAATATATATTTACATATACTTGAATAAGTATTTATATTAGACTAGGATTTTATCATTAAAAATAAAGATGAAAACTATGTTATCAACTCAAAATCAATCTGCAAGGCTCTCTTTTTCAGCAGGTTTAAACCGTAAACTATCCGTAATACAGCATACATTTGACTGTAATAATGCAGTGTCGTATTTAAAAAAATATAATATTGAATCTGATTTTCTGAACAACAGACCAATTGCTTTGTCTGCAGCAATTGCAGTAAATCTTTTTAATAAATTAAAAGAAACATTCAAGTTTTTCCCTTTTTGGAGTCCAAGTATAAATGTTTATAAAAAAAATGATTTATTAATCGCGGACAAAGATTTATATCACTTTTGTATTCCTGAAGAGAAAAAAGTTCTTTTGAATAAGAAAAGTTTTAAACCGGCATCTATTTTTTATTCTGATATAAGCAGTTTAGAGGAACTTAATTATCAGGCAGAAAAAGGTTACGAATTGGGCCTAAAACCTTCTAATCACTTTTTGTCGGATGTAATTCACGAAATGATGCATGCAATTTATGTAAACAGAATTTATGAAAAGTATGGAAATAAGTCTTTTTCCGTATTACAAGAATTACAGGACAGACATTTTTCCAAAACGGAAAATGAAGTAATTGGTGATATTTTAGGTAAAGCTGCAACAGAGCCTTTAAACCAATATCACGAAGTTTTTGCAGATACGTTTACGAAGTCAATATGTAATTCACTTGCAATCAATGATTGTATGCCTTACAAAAATCCTCTTGAAAGTTTTAAACAGTATCCAAAAGAATTTATTAATATTATAAAGAAAGTCTTAGATGTTTGAGATGAAATTAATTTATAAATTTATCTGAAAATTATTATTTACATTTAAAATTCATCATGTTAAAATTGGCTAAAATTAGGGGTGTATTATAAAAAAAGTAAACTGATATAAGTATACTATCACAATTTCAGGGTTACATAAATGAAGGTTCAAAAAATTAATCAATTAGCTGAAAGCTTGGGGAATATACCTAAAGTCAATTTAGACAGTACCGGCAGTTTTATTGGCAAAAGTACGTCCTCTTTATTAGAATCTTCATTAGATAAAGATGTTTTTTCAGGAATAATAAATCATCTTGATGATGCTTCCCAATTACAACAAGGAAGTGAAACTTTAACTCAGCTTGCAAGCCATGCGGAACATAGTTTAATGGGCGGTTCTATGCTGCTGCGTCTCATTGATCCGGTGAAAGAAGCATCAAAGGGTAATTTTGTTGCCGCAATAAAAAAGACGGCTGTCCATGCTGTTGATGTTGCAATATACAAAGCCCGCTTAATTTATGGTGCTCTTGGCGCCATTCGGGGATTAATTGTCAAAATGCGCGGTGCGGAAACTCCGGATTCAGGATTTATAAAAGGATATTTTTATGCAATCAAACAGTGGAGTAAAGGACGCAGAGAAGTTGAAAAACTTCTCATAGCTCCAAAACAATTTTGGCAGGATTTAATAAATAACCCGGAAAAAGCACTGTATGAAAAATATCATGAACAAAGAGAAAATTGGTTAAATAAGCATAAAGATATAATACTGCAAAACAGTGAAAGAAACAGACAGGCAATTGAAAACTGGGGCGAAGCTAAGATACAAAGTCTCAACGCAACACAAGAAAAATTAGATAATATGATTTCACTGGAAAAATCTAACCGTCAAATAAGTGAACAAGAACTGCAAAATTACAAAGACAGCAATAAGGTTTTGATGGACAAAATACAATCCTTAAAACTTCTGCAGCAACATTTTGTACAAGAATACAACAATTGCGCCGGTGAAATCAACGCTCTTGCAAGTACTGTACAAAAAGACAGTGACAAATATAATGCAATACAAGAAATATCAAACTTATCAAAAGATTACTATAGAGAAGAATGTAAAAATTTAAATAGAACAATTGATTTTGCAAATAAAATTCTCAAATTTAACGAGATATTGTATCGAAAATCTAATTATACAGGATTCAGCAGAATTGCAGGATATGAAGATATCAAACAAGTATTAAGAAACAAATTCATCAATCCTATAAGAAATACCGATTCAAATAATAGTCCAATTCCTGATATGATATTATTCCATGGGCCTAAGGGCTGCGGAAAAACTTTATTCTCTCACGCTCTGGCCGAAGAATCTAAATGTAATGTTATTGAGCCGGAATTAACATTAAATTCTAATAAAGATTTTAACAATTTGCAAAAAGCCGTTGAAGATGCTCGTGAAATATATGAAATATCAGGAGTTCATTCGATTATTCGCGTAGATGAACTTGACGGCTTTATGCCGGACAAATCATTTGAACCAAATGAGGTTCAAAGTCTAATAAATTTATTAAGCAAAAATCATTGTACATTAGTCGGAACAACTAATTATCCGAACAATGTTAACACTGCGTTAAATAATTCAAATAGCGTAAATATTTATGTAGGCCCTCCTGAGCCAAAAGATATCCAGGAGGTTTTAAAGTATTATATAAAAGATTTTGCAGATACAGAAATAAATTACCAAGCTCTAACGGATATATTAAGCGAAAAAAATAACGACAGGAAGTTTAGTAATGCCAAAATTGCGCAAAACATAATTTATGGGTTGAAAGAAAACTTAATTGATAACAATAGTATTCTTAATCAAGCGTACTTTGAAAATATAATTAAAACGCTGGAACCGGATATTAAAAAGTAAAGGAAGGATTTATTATGAAGATTGAAGCAAACTTTGCTAAAAATTATACAAATATAGGAACAAAATCCGCTAAAACAACACCTGCATTTAAAGCAGGTATTCCCGATGAATTTTTATCTGAAGCCGGAGACAACGGAAATAAAAACTCTTTCTTTGAACTTCTTACAGGTCTCTTATTACTTGCCGGAAGCGGGATTGCCTATTTTCGTAACAGAAGAGCAAAAGTTACTAAAATAATTGAACAGAATAAACAAGAAATTGCCCAAAAGACAAAAACAGAAGCACAACAAACTTTAGAAAGCCTAAAAGCCGAGAATGAATTTTTGAAAAAGCAAATTAAAGTAAAAAGTAATAAATCAGTACCCCAAACTGACTCACCGGTTAAGCCTGAAAAACAAGTTTCCGCAGAAACTACGTACAAAGACAAGCCTAAAGCCGAACCCTCTTCTGCGGAAAAGAAGGTAAGCAGCAATAATAATTCTGACAAACAAAATCCTAAAATTAACAAAAAAGAACAAACTCCAAATAATCCTTCAACAGAAAAACTAATAACACAATGGCAGGAAGATTTGGCAGAACAAAATAAAAAGTGGGATGATTTAGAAAACCGAATGCAGGATTTAAAAGAAACCATTGAATTTACATCAGTAAAATCAAAACTTAAGGCACTTTCGGAACAAAAGGGCTTTGCACGTATTTTAGGTTATCAGACTCAAAAAGACTTCTTTAATAAGAAATTACTTCATCCGCTGAAAAATAATGAAGAAGTACCAAATGTCATATTAATGTACGGTCCTAAGGGAACGGGAAAAAGTCTTTTGGCAAAAGCTGCCGCAAATGAGGGAGATTTTAATCATACAAAATTGGAATTAGCATTAAGCGAACAGGAGAACCTTCAAAACTTAAAAGAAGCTGCACAGAAATCAAAAGAACTGTATGAAAAAACAGGAAAAAACAGTATAATTCAAATTGATGAAATAGAGGTAATAAACTGTAATGAAAATTACACAACCATTTTAAACAACTTGAGCAATAAATATCATGCAACATTGATTGGAACAACCAATTTTCCTAATCAGGTGGATAAAAGAATTTCAAAAGCAGATAAATTTGAAAAAATGTATATGCCTGTTGCGGGAAAAGAAGATATTGCCGCAATATTAGAATACGTTTTAAAAGACTTTTCTGTTCCAAATATTGATTATCACAAATTGGCAAGCAATATGATAAAAAGAGCAAATGGTGACGCATACAGTAATGCAAAAATTTATGAAGCTGCTGAACAAATTGTGGAACAGCATTATGCAAAATTTATGGAAAATAAATTAAAACACAATATTTCTTCCAATTTAGAACGGATTTCAGAAGAAAAAATAACACAAATTCTTGATAACAACCTTAAACCGGATATTTCAAAAGAAATATTAGATCAATATAAAAAAATATCTTAATATGAAAGGATATAATAAATGAGAATTAATGCAATAAGTACTATCCCAACAATACAAATTAATAACAGAAGAACCCGCCAAAAAAAGAAAATAAATAATCAAGTTTCATTTGGAATATCAGAGCATGAAAGACGTGTCAGGGAAAGAACAGAAGAATTAACTGAAAATTTGGGATTTTTTGATAAATATCTTTTTGGCGGCAAGTCTAAGGCCAGACAACAAGCCGAGATAGCTATAGATGCAGAAGATTTAAACAGAGATAAAGAATTAATACGACAAAAAACAATAAATGAAGAAACTAAAAAACGTATTGCAGATCAAGAGCGATATAACGAAGAAATAAATAAAATAAATGAAGAAAACCGTATCAAAATGGCGGCTTTAGAACACGCTCAGGAAGAGCACATTCAATGGCAAAAGGAAATGTATGCGGAGACTCAAAAAACAAATCGAATAATAATGCAGCAGGTTGAGAATTTTGCTAACATAATGAAGGAAATACAAGCAATGCGTGCTGAATCGGAAAAGCAGCAGGCTTTACTAATAAAACAATTGATTGAAGCTTCCAATACAAACAATAAAGCCTGGGAAGAAGAAATAAAAAGAATGAGAGAGGAGCTTCGCAAAGAATATGAAGAAAAATATAATGCTAAGACTAAGGAAGCGGAGAAATCACAACTTGTAAATGAAATGTATGAAAAAATGCATACGTTCAATTCCCAAAAAGGATTTGGCCGAATAGCCGGATATGAGAATGAGAAGGATAGCTTACTGGCACAAATCGGCAATTCTATTATTTCAGAAAGAAGCGGTCAGCCTGCTGAAATACCTAACGGCATTTTATTTTACGGTCCGAAAGGAAATGGCAAATCCCTGTTTGCAAAAGCTTTTGCAGAACAATTAGATTGTCATCATACTAAAATTGAATTGGATTTAGATGAAGTTGAAAACTGGAAGAATTTAAAAACAGCTGCTCAGAAAGCACAAGAAAACTTTGAAAAAGACGGCAAAAGAACAATTATAAGAATAGAAGAATTTGACGACTTTGCACCAATAGGTTCTAAAATTGTTTCGGTTTTAAAATCATTTATGGACGACGTTTCTCAAAAGTATCACGCAACAATATTTGCAACAACTAATTTCCCGGAAAATATCGATGATATTTTATTAAGACACGGACGCTTTGATGTAAGAATCGGACTGGCTCCGGCAAACAAAGCAAACGTTACGGAAATCCTCAAGTATTACGGCAAAGATTTTGCAGATACGAGTGTTAATTTTGAACAATTAGCAGAGGAAATTGTAAAAGTTCAGCCGGAAGAAGCATACAGCAATGCTAAAATACAGGCTATTGTTGAAGATGCGGTAAAAAGTAAAACAAAACTCCAAAATAGCGGCAAGGAAATGCTTCTTAAGAGTATTAAAATCAGCCATGAAGATTTAATGAACAGCATTAAAAACCTCGGAGCAGATATTACCAAAGCCGCGCTGGATAAATTTCTTGCACAAATTCAATATGTAAAAAACCTATAGGTTAATTCCACATGAAAATCAGTGTTGTGTACGGACATAATATCTATAGTAATAATTTTAAAACTAAACCAATTTCGTTTGGACATTATTCCGATGATGAAAAATATAGCAAAAAGCAGCACCTTGCGTATTTAGACTCTCAGATCTTAAATGTTGATTTGCGTTTATGGTCGGATGAATATAATTTTTCTTGTAAATCATCGCTATTGGATGACGAAATCGAAAATGCAGAAAGAGACTTGACCGCAAATAAAAATAGAGCTGCCAATTTGCAAAGTGCATTAGAAATACAAAAGGATAAAATACGTTATTTAGAATCCGAAGGAAATAACTTGCAATATAAAGCCCAAAACAATAATACAATAATCGAACAATTAGAAATTACCAAACAGAAAACAATAGAACAAATAAATCAGGCTAATAATAAGTTGCAAGAAGATTTAACAATAGAATTCCAAACGTTAACAGAATCTTTAAAAGAAGGTTATGAACAATCCGAACAAATTGCACTCAACGGAATCAAAAATTCTTTAATCCGAAAAGTAATAAATCCGATAATAAAATCGTCCGAGGGAGATAAAGCGGGTATTCCGTCCGGCATCTATATCGAAGATGAATTAAACATGCCGGAACCTCTTTTTTCTTGGATGGTAAAACAAACCGGCTCTAATTATGCAAAACTCGATACATTAAATTTAAATGATGAAAAACAAATTGTTTCTTTAATCAGAAAAATTTCTATACTTGCAGCAAGGAAATATGAAGAAGCCGGGAAACGGACTTTTACATTATTAGGAAATTTAGAACAGGCTCGCTCAATATCAGGAAATGAATTATTTAAAGATTTACTCAGGCATTCAGAAGAACTGTACCATAATATTATAGTATTAATATCAAAAGCACCATATTCAGAGGTGATGAAAATCATTAATTTTGATACAAACCTGAAAGTTGAAAAAACTTTTTCATCAGACCAAAAATTCGGCAGAAACAGTTTAACGGAATTTATTTCCAAACATCAGTATGCCGGAGAAAATTTGTTATCAAAAATAATCAAAAAATAAAAGGTTTAGCTATGCTGATAAATAAAATTAGTTTTCAAAATAACATATATTACAAAAAATCAATCTCGTTTAAGGGAGAATCCGAAAATAATATACGCAATTTTGGATACAAAGACAGCTTTTCCGATTCAATATATCGTGAAACCGAACAAATGGCCGAACAACTAATGCTCGGGGGAGAAAATGATCCGGAAAAACTAATTGCTTACAAAGAAGCTAAATTAAAAAGTTTGGAGGAAAAAGAAAGAAGTATCAATGATTATCACTCCCAAAATTTAGCTTCCAAGCAGTCAAAATTGTCTAATATAAAAAAACAAATAGAGCATGTCAAAACTATCATATCAGATTATCAACAATTATTAAGTCAGCTAGATTCTCAAGAATACAATTGGCAGCAAGCAAACTCTTCAGCACAAGCCTCTCTTGATGAACAAAATAAAACAATTGAAAACATCAAAACAGAAACGAAAAATTTACTATTACAAAACCAAGAATATCAAGAACAATTAAAAAATAATTTTTCGGAAAAAATCAAAATATTAGAAACAGAGTACAATACGAAAACAGAAACCTTAAAAAATAATATAAATAATTCTATTATCACACCGGATTCTGTAATAAAAGAAATAAATACACCTAAGCCGAATGGTTTTGGAAGCATAGCCGGATTTAGAGAAGTCAAAGCGGATTTAATTGATAAAATCGGTAAATTTATAGTTTTAGAGAAAAATAACAAAGCGGTAAACGTTCCGAACGCTATTCTGCTATTCGGGCCGGATATTGAAAACAACAGAGACTTTGCCGATATTACAGCAAACCAATTTGGTACAAATTCAATTAAGATAAATCCGGAGGGTACTGAAACAGAGCGATTTAACGAATTAAAACAAGCAAGCGCAAGAGCGAAAGCCGATTTTGAAAACGGACAGGGCAGGACTTTAATTGTTATAAACGATTTTGAGAAGTTTGCTCCCAAAGACTCCCGAATGATTGGACCGTTAAAAAGTTATCTTGACAGTGCATCAAAAGATTTTCATACAACTATCGTCGCTACAACAGAAATTCCGGAAGCGTTAGATGATATATTACTAAGGAGCGGGCGTTTCGGAGCAAAAATTGCAATTCCGGCAATAGGCGAAACAGATATACTTAGCTTTATACACAAATATATAAATATAGATTTTATTGACAGTATTGATATAAATAAACTTATTCAAAAACTGGATATCGGAAAAATTCACGGTGCATACAGCGTTAAACAATTAAAAAACTATATTCAATCCCTAACCGATACGGACTGTTTAAAAACCTTGATACCGGATATAAAGCCGGAAGCAATTAAAGTATTTAAACAGCAGCTGGGATACGTAAAACATTTATAAACAAGTTTAAATCCGATACTTAAAAACAAAATAATCCAAAAACTTTACTTTCAATAACTTTTATAGTTAAATGTAATTACTGAGGTTAACCTCTAGTCTTTTAGAAAGTGAATTAAAACATATTTGAACAGTCCAAATATCAAACTAGCCAAATTTGCAGGATTTTGTTACGGGGTAAAACGCGCCGTAGAAACTGCGGTTAAACTAAAGAAAGAAAACCCTGACAAAAACATTTATATTTTAGGCGAACTTATTCATAATACTGATGTTATCAATGAACTTGAAGCAATGGGCATCAAAACTATAGATGAGATTCCCGAGCACGGCAACGGAATTTGTATTGTAAGAAGCCACGGTGCTGCGCCGGAGGTTTTTGAGCAAATTAAAAATGCCGGTTTTGAGCTTGTTGATTTAACCTGCCCTGATGTAAAAAAAGTTCAGCAGCGCGCGATTGAACTTGCCCAAAATGATTATTTTGTTGTAATTGTAGGCAAACCTAATCATCCGGAAGTTATGGCAATCAAGGCTAATGCAAATTTGTATTCGGATAAAGTTGTTGTTGCAACTACTATTGAAGAGCTCGCACCGTATGAATCTGCTATTAAATCACACAGAAGAGTCGGAGTCGTTGTTCAAACCACACAGATGGTTTCATCACTTAATCTCATTGTAAATTACCTGAACACAATTGCAAAAGAAGTTTTGATATATAACACAATCTGCCAATCAACGGCTATGAGACAAAAAGAAGCAAAAGAACTTGCCAAAGAAGTCGATGTTATGATTGTTGTAGGCTCAAAAAAAAGTGCCAATACGTCTCATCTTGCAGAAATTCTGAAAGATTATACCCAAACTATTCACATTGAAAATGATACAGAATTAAACATACAATTATTAGACGGTGTTAAGTCAATAGGCATAACCGCCGGAGCTTCAACACCGCAATCAATAATAGATAAAGTCATATCAAAAATAAAAGGAGGAAATAATTATGACAGCAACTGACGTACGTGACGAATTTGAAATGCTGCTGGAAGAAAGTTTTGCAAAAACAAACAGTGTGGCAGATATCGTTGAAGGTACAGTAATTAAAAAAGAATCAGAAGGTTATCTGGTAAGCGTTAAAGGTGCAAAAATGGAAGCATTTTTGTCTAACAGAGAACTTTCAAGCGATGTAGAAGAATTAGAAATCGGTGACACAAGAGAATTCTACGTTTTAAAAGAAGAAAATAATGACGAACCGATGCAGTTATCACTTAAGAGAATCGCATTTGCTCAGGCATGGGCTCAATTGAATGATGCAAAAATTCAAGGCGATACAATTCTTGCAAAAGTTGTTTCTACAGTTAAAGGCGGTGTATTGGTTGACGTAGCTGACCTTAAAGGCTTCATCCCATCATCTCAACTTAGAACTGGAACTCCATTCGACGGACTTATTGACCAAAAAATTGAAGTTAAGGTTCTTGAAGCTGATCCGAAGAAAAATAAACTTATTCTTTCTCAAAGACAAGCTGTTGCCGAACAGAGAGATCAAGTTGTAGACAATGTTCTTTCTTCTCTTGAAGAAGATCAAGTTGTTAAAGGTAATGTTGTAAGAATCACTGATTTTGGTGCATTTGTTGACATTAACGGTATTGACGGACTTCTTCCAATCTCTGAAATTTCTTGGCAGAGAATTAAACACCCGTCTGATGTTTTGACTCTCGGTGACACTATTGAAGTTAAGATTATCAAAATCGACCACGAATTAAAGAGAATATCTTTATCATTAAAGAGAATGGGCGAAAATCCTTGGCAGCAAATTGAAGGACAGTTTGAAGAAGGACAAATCGTAAAGGGAACCGTAAACAAAGTTACTACATTTGGTGCTTTCATTAATATATTCCCTGGAGTTGAAGCACTTCTTCCAGTTTCAGAAATGTCTGACGAAAATGTTAATCCGTTCAACATGTTCAAAGTAGGTTCTGAAGTTGATGTATTAATCAAGAAATTCACTCCGAAAGAACACAGAATTGCATTATCCGTAAAAGATATTAATGTTTAGTTGATAAAAAGTAATTTTCAAAGGCGCGAGCAAAGCTCGCGCCTTTGTTATTTGTAATCATAAATCATACACCCGCCGTTTTTTGTAAATCTTCGTTAACATTGAGGTTATCAAAATAAATTACGCCCAAAGCCCGTCCATAATAGTCAACACCCTTAAAATCGAGATAGACTTGCTTGTCTTTATTGGCCTTGTACAAATTTTCGAAGTAAGCAGTTGATTGCTTTCCTCTTGCAATAACTTCATCAATTGATAAATCATTGTCATACGCTTGGTGGTATGCACGGTGTATTTTACCTGTTTCATAACAATCAATTCCGATTAATCTTACCGTAAAGGTATTTTTTTCAATTCTGACGTCTACGGTATCACCGTCTTTGATTTTGACAAGTTGAACGGGAATTCTTGTTTCTGCAAACACGGTACCTACAGTGACTATGAAAAGCAGTAATGTTGTTAGTTGTTTTTTCATAAATTTCTCCTTTAATTATTTTATGAGTATTTATATGTATACTATGTCTTAAAATAGTCATAATATGATTATTTTATAAGTTTTATGATGTGGAGATAGGTAAACAAATAACCTATCATGTTTTTATGAATAGTAAAGATATTCAAAAGATTTTAGGAAATTCACTCAAAGAACTTAGAGAAGCCAAAAATTTAACACAAGAGAAGCTTGCTGAACGTATTGGTGTAGAGGCCGGAACTATTTATCGCTTAGAAGCAGGTAAGAATTTTATCAAGAGCGAAACTTTGGCAAAATTATGCGATGCACTAGATGTACATCCGAGTCTTTTCTTTACGGCAAGGCCAACAATGATACTAGACAACCACGCTGATTCAATAAAAAATATAACCCGATTATTACAAACTTTTCCACAAGATAAATTAAATGATGCTTATAATATTTTAAAAGTATTGCATAAATAAAATCTCCAATATTTCTTTAAAATACAAGAACTAACTTCTAATATTTAAAATTTACCCTATCTAATTCTTCCCGGCTGGTTTACCCGGCATGCTTGACTTTGCAAAATTTACCCCGAAAGATTTACCCCCGCAAGGTATTTACCCCTCCAGGACTTCTGCGCCTTTAGGTTCAATTTTTAAAGTTTTGATATCAACTTTAATGCTCTGGCCTTCCCAAATTTCTCTTACGGTTGATTTAATTTTGTCCAAATCATATTTATGGGATATTACCAGCATTGAAGGTCCTGCACCCGAAAGTACACACCCCAGAACGCCATCCTCATGCCTGAAAGCTTCCATAATTTCTTTCATTCCCGGAACAAGTTTTTCTCTGTACGGTTGATGCAGCTTGTCTTGAAGCGCAATCCGCATAAGTTTTTCATCTTTTGTATCAACAGCGTGAACAAGCATTGCAAGATGTTTAGCATTGTAAACAGCATCCTGCATAGGTACTTGCGCAGGTAAAACAGAACGTGCAATATTAGTAGATAATTCAAAATCCGGAATACATACCGTTATATCCCATTCTTCCGGCCAATTGAGTTTACGGTAAACAATTGACCCGTCATCTTCCTGGGAAGCCATAACAAAACCGCCTAATATTGCGGGTGCGACATTATCCGGATGCCCTTCAACCTCTGTTGCAATAGATAAGAGTGCAGTCTCATCGGCAGGCGAGCCTAAAAGTTTATTTGCGGCAAGCAAACCTCCAACCACAACCGCAGCAGAACTTCCCAATCCTCGCGTTATCGGAATCTGCGCTTGAATATTTATTTTTAACTCGGAAGGTTCCTGACCGATAGAGTTATAAAGCATCTCAACCGCTTTATAAACTATATTATTCTCATCTCTCGGAATATTACTGAAACTCATTTCATCAAGAGCATCCTCTTCCGACATTAAATTTATCTCAATACCGGTTCCCGGCAGTACGGTTTCTTCAATTGTAATTGTGTTATAAATTGGCAGCGCCAGCCCTAAACAATCAAATCCTGGTCCTAAATTAGCCGATGTTGCCGGAACTTTTACACTTACTTTCATTTTTAAATTTTTCTCCTCAAAAAGTATATGTAGATTATACAATAAAGAAAAAGAAAAAGACAAATGAGCTTTAATCCCTTGTTGCCAAAGATTTTCAGAGTATCATTTTTATATTTTTTATCTAAGAAAAACACGAAAAAGTATAAAATGTAACACTTTGTTACGAAAAAGCAAGTTTTTATAAATAAAAAACTTTATATATTTAGTGTAGTAATATAGGAGTGTTGTATGACTAATCCATATACAATGTCATCGGATATAAATCCATATCAAACATCATATAATAATCTGCCGCAGTATAATACATATCCCGGTCCTTCAAACAGAAACACTTCGTCGAAATCCGGACCTTCAACTTTCGGGATGATGACACTGGGCGCACTCGGAGGCGGTGCTGTCGGATATTTCAAAAACAGGTATCCGGTGCAAAAAGACGGCACTGTTTCAGACAGTTTTGCCAAAGAAGTTTTTGAAAAAAATTTAAAGAAAAACCGCTCAGAAACTGCCCAAAAATTTTTTAATCAATTAAACAATGTTCTCAAAAAAATTGATAAAATAAATTCGCCGGAAGGACTAAAAAAACTATTAAAAGAAAATAAAGAAATTATAGAAGAACAATGTAAAGGAATTTCCGTCGATACTTTTTTAGACGGCATAAATTCCTCTAATTTAAAAGAAACTCAGAAATCTCTTAAAGAAGTTTTGGAAAAAAATTTAGATTTTGAAATACTGAAAACAAAAAACGCAATTAAACTCGGGTGGAACAATGATTCCAAAAAGTTTATAAAAACACCTGAATTCAAAGACAATAAACTTTTTGATGTAATTAAAAATACAAAAAACAATATTCAGTGGAAAAAAGCATTAAAATACGGCGGAATAACTGCCGGTATAATGGGTGCATTAACAATAGGGTATAAGTTTTTCACAAAGAATTAAAACCTTATTTTGCCGCATCCCGCAAGGGGCAAGGGGAAAGTTTTTCAAGGGGGCGAGAGGAAAGAACTTATGCGTCTTTGCGGGGGTAAATGGGGGTAAATGGATTGGGCCGGTAACTGAAACTACAAGCATGATGTCATTGCGAGCGCAGCGAAGCAATCTCGTGGTGGCACAGCCAGCCGGTAGCAAAGTCAGCAGAGGGTGACAAGGAAGAACAAACAAATGTGGAATGATAACCTATGTCACCCGACAAGTCAAAGTTAAAAAAGTGGACTGCCGCGAAAATCAAAGAT
>CALUVJ010000039.1 GCA_944324195.1 Candidatus Gastranaerophilales bacterium | reverse complement strand
AGCGTGGATGAGAACACTACCCTCGGAGATTTGATAAACCTGATTAAGGCTGAGGGCGGTAATGCTTCCCTTGATGCGAATGGGGTTCTAACCGTGACGGGCGGAAAACTTACCGGAAGTATTGTAAATGCTTTAGGAATAACAACGACAACTGATGTTGAAGCAGTTTACACAACCGGTGAAACCTTGATTGCAAAAGGCACGGCAACTGCAACAGAAAGTACGCTTCTCGGCGACGTTATAGACTGGGATACCTTAAGCGGAGACTTAATGGTAATCAAAGATTCTTCCGGGCAAACGACAAAGACAATAAATGTAACCGAGAATTCAACAATAGGCAAATTATTGTCCGACCTTCGTAATGAAGGTTTTGAAGCGGTTATGAGCGGGGGTGTAATCACGATTACATCAAATTCTGCCAATTACATAACAGGTGCGGTAGCAGAAGCCTTAGGGATTGATTTTACCACCTCCGAAACAAGCGGATCAGGATATACTTCTACCGCAATAATAACAAGCACCAAAACCTATAATGCAGACGGAACAACATTAATAAATGATATTGTAGATCTTTCCGGCTTAACCGGAACGATTTTAGGTGTTTATAATTCTAACGGAGATTTGATTACCACAATAGAAGTAACAGAAACAGACACCATAAACAGTGTCTTTGGTCCGGACGGAAAACTTTCGGCATATGACATAACAGGAAGTGTCGTTGATAACATATTAACATTAACGTCACCATCCGGGAACTATATAGACGGTTCACTTGCAGAAGCGCTCGGAATGGAAGTAAAAATCACTTCTTCAGCAAGCGGAAACACAATAACATCCGACTCTCCGATAATTTATGAGACCCAAGACGCCGCGACAGGCAGCACCTTGTTAAGTGAACTGGGAATTAATAATACAAATAATACAGTTATTATAAACAACTCAACCGGCGCGATATCAACATTTACCGTAGCCGCCACCGCTACTGTTGACAACTTCTTAATGATGTTAGCCGGAGCATCTTTAAACGGAATCAGCGGACAGATTTTAGACGGCGTAATTTATCTGAATTCGACTAACGGAAGCTACATAACCGGCGCGCTTGCTGACGCGCTCGGAATCGGCACTACACAGGGCGAAAGCAGTACAGGTAAAAGTGTAACCTCGACTACGCAAGTAACTAAAACTATTGTTGAGTCAGTAACATCTAATGTGGCTTTTACTACAGACATAAGCCTGAATGAGATGATGGATATAATGGAAGCGCAAGCCGCAAGAGTTGAATCAGGAAGTCTGCCTGTTGCCGTTACAAGAATAACACAAACAGAAGCAACAAATGCCGGATATACTTGGGTTACTAATGCTTCTCAGTTGAGAACTGCACTATATCAAAATTTAGATATTTGTCTTGGCGGAGATATTGACATAAGCGAATACTATTCCAACTGGTCAATGACAGTTAATTATACGGGGACTCTGGATGGTAACGGGTATACTATTGATAATTTGACAATATCCAGTGATGCTGAAAATGTAGGTTTAATTCAGTCAGCCAATGGTGCAACATTTAAAAATATCCGTATGGAAAATGTGTCTGTTGAAGGGACATCCGCAAGCAATAAAACCACAGGCGCTCTTGTTGGAGATGCAAACAATACTACTTTTGAAAATATTGCAGTAGTTTCCGGAACTGTAAAAACTGACGCAACAGATTATGGCTCAGGTGATGCTGGCGGAATAGTCGGTATTGCAGACAATAGTACAATAACTAATGCATACAACGGTGCGTCGGTAATAGGTAATACTGATGCACGTGGAGCTGGCGGCGGTATTGCCGGTGGTTCTTCCGGGACGATTAGTTTTGCATATAATGCCGGATATATAAGTAACTTTATGTATGCAGGAGGAATAACAGGGGATGGTATTGTAACAAATGCATATAATACCGGCACAGTTTACAATACATACTCAAGTGCAAGTACCGGTGGAATTATAGGCCTTACTGGAGGAGTTTCACCATCATCGAACTTGTATAATGAAGGCACGATAAACGGAGGTTATGCAGGTGGTATTGTTGGACAATTATTAAAGGGTGCTCTATATAATGTATATAATGCAGGAACGATAGGAGAATCTAGTCCAGATGATGGTGGTGCTGGTATTGTATGGTTATTTAGAGGAGGCACTATAAATTATGCATATAATAGCGGGGATGTTGCTACCGGCGGGATAGTACTTGAATGGCGAGAGGGTGTAATCAATAATTGTCTTAATGTATCAAACAACGTCCAAAATGCCATCGTACATTGGGATGGCTTATATAGTAATCATGATACATCAGGCATAACTAATGCATACTATACTAACACAAGCTCGCAACAAATAATATCCGGTACAGATGATGTACCGGTAGAAATGACCGCTATTTCTTCGACAGAAGCACAACAAATGCTCAATGAAGGTTTGAATGCAACCTATTCTAATGTTGATACAGAAACTTTAACCACTTCTAGCCTGCTGTCAGACTATGGATTAGCTGAAAATGCATATGTCACCATTTGGAATGCGGGTAATAATGTCCTTGTTACAATCACTCCGGAGGATACCGTTCAGGGAATGCTTGATAAACTTGGCCAATACGGAATTACAGGTTCCGTAAGCGACGGCAAATTAACACTCAACGGCGATGACACGCACTATATCCAATCTATGACAGACTCTCTTGCTGACGTTCTGCATCTAAATGTCGGGGAAGGATATAGTTATATTATATCTTCCGGCACTTTAAACACGGAATCAGACAGATTTATTTCAAGCAATACGACTACAATAAAAACTACTTCCACACTCGGAGAATTCGGGCTTAGTGAGAACGCTTATATTACAGTAGTGCACGACGGTACGACATCAATTGTAACAGTTACGCCGGATAAAACCGTTAATCAAATCTTTAGTGAGCTTAATGAGTTTGGAATATCGACGAGTTTAAGCGGCGGTAAAGTTTCATTCTCAGGCGGAAGCGGTATTTATATTTCAGACATGTCCGATTCATTGGAAGATATTTTAAATCTTGCCGCTGGTGAAGGAATTTCATTCACAAGCCCGAAAAGAACCGTCGGGCAAAGTGTAACATCGGATTTGCCGATAACATATATGAGCGAAGAATCAGCCTCAGGCAGTTCAAGATTAAGTGAACTTGGGGTAACAACAGCTAACAATACAATTATCATAAATAATTCTTCCGGCGCGGTTTCTACTTTTACAATCGCGGCAACGGCAACTGTTAACGAACTTCTAAATCAAATAGCAAATAATTCGGGAAATTCAATTACCGGCAGTATTTCCGGCGGAATAATCACATTAAGTTCAACGGACGGAAGTTATATAACTGGCAGCTTGGCAGAACTTCTCGGAATAGGATTAAGTGATGTACGCACTATCGGTAAGACAGCGACATCAACAATGCGTATTACATATACAACATCTTCCATAGCGACCGCAAGCACGGCATTAAAAGAGTTAGGGATTTGCTCGTCATATGTAGCGGCAGGTTCAAGCGGATTTATTAATGCGGTTTCGCGTTTATCAGAATCCGAAGCCATTGCACAGGGGTATACAGTTATAAAGACAGCCGAGCAGCTGCAAAATATAGAAAATAATCTTGACGGCAAATACATACTTATGAACGATATAGACCTCAGCAGCATTTCTAACTGGACTCCGATAGGATGGGGCAGCGCAACAGGTGATTCTCCGAATCATTTTACAGGGGTTTTCGATGGCAACGGATATTCTGTCAAAAACATGCATATCGAAAATTCCGAAAGAATGTATAATGCCCTCTTTGCATATCTTGAGGATGCAGAAATTCGGAACCTTGGTATAGAGAATGTTGATATTCTATCAGGCAGATTAGGCGGTGCACTTGCCGCAACTGCGCAAAACGGAACATATATAACAAATTGCTGGTCTACCGGATATATTAGTGCAGAAAATGACAGTATGGAACATCAGGATGCAGAATATTATATAGGCGGATTAATCGGTCAAACCTATTATGCAGTCGTTTCAAATTCATATTCCGAAGCCGGCGTTTGGGGAGTAAACTCAGGAGGATTTATCGGTCAATGTTATTATTCAGATATTTCTAACTGTTATGCTCTGAGTAATGTAAAAGGAAGCTTTAGTAATGGGGGTTTTATAGGAGTGGGCCTTTCGGCAACAATAAAATCTTGTTTTTCTACAGGAGATGTAACCGGCGGAAGCAACTATTGCGGAGGATTTATCGGAGAAGCATATACTTGTATTGTTGAAAACTCTTTTGCAACCGGAAATGTTACAGATATTATAAATTGTGCCGGAGGTTTTGTAAGCTGGGCAAATGGCACAAATCAATTTACCAATTGTGCTGCATTCGGAAATGTAGATATAGAAGAGACAGGTATGGGAGCCGGAGGGTTCATTGGTGTGGGTAAAGGAATTTTTACAAACTGTTATGCTGCCGGAGATGTAAATGTTCAGAATTATACAGGTGATGAAGATTCAATAGGAGGTTTTGCAGGCTTACTCGGTGCTGCAGTAGGAACATCGGCAGTTACAAATTGCTATTCCAGCGGTAGTGTCTGTGCCGGAGGCGGCTTTGCCGGAGAAGCAGACTTATACAGCATTAAGGACTCGTATTTTGATAGTGCTGCAGCGGGAACTACAACCGCGGTATACAAGAATACATCTACCGCAACACCCCCGCCAATAGCTCTGGAAGGATTTTTTGGCGCAAAAGGTATTTCTACAGCTGAATTTAACAACAAGATTTATAACGGCGATATAACCACGCCGGATAACCTGATTATTGTCAAAAACGGTTCTGACACCGTAGGGACAGTGATTCTAAGTCCGGATATGACTGTTAATGATTTAAAAACAGAGCTTTCTTCATACGGAATTACGGCTAATATCAGTAACGGTGTTATAAGTGTATCTTCTTCAAATAACAATTACATTATGGGTTCTCCGGCTTCCACAATGGAAATAGGTGTGACAGCTTCCGGAAGTAATTTCCAAAATACTTCCTCAAAACAGTTAAGAAGAACATTAACTGCAACGTCGGATACCCAATTTGCCACACTTGGCGTAACTTCTACCGCTTATATAACAATTATGCAAAACGGAACACAGCAAGTAGTAACAGTTGCTTCCAATGACACCATAGGTGATATGATAAGTAAAGTTGAAGCTTTTGGAATCAATTCTTCAATTAATGCTGACGGAAAAGTCACTTTCACCGGCAATGATACCGCATACATTGTCGGAATGTCAGACTCTTTGCAAAACGCCTTAAACATAGCAGCAGGGCTTGATAAAACCTATGTTGAAGATAACACAATTACAAATACAAATTCAAACGCGCTTGATGTAAGTATTACAAATACTTTGAAAGCTAATGAAACACTTGCCGCTTACGGTTTATCTTCCTCAGGCTATATTACTGTTGTTGAAAATAGAACCGAGCATATTATAACGGTTACACCGGACAAAACCGTAAATGAAATTTTTGCGGAATTAAATAATTATGGTATTACAACAAGTTTTTCAGACGGCAAAATCACTTTATCCGGCAAAGAAGATATATTTATATTGGATATGAGCAGCAATCTGAAAGACATAATGAATATCTCAGCCGGAGAAGGTGTTTCATATGACATTATGTACAATACCGTCGGAACAAGTGTAACCTCTGAATCTCCGGTAATGTACACAATTGACAACACTGCTACTGTCGACACATTGCTCAGCGAAATAGGTATTAATAGTTCAAATAACACATTTGTTATAAACAACAGCTCCGGAGCGGTTTCGACAGTGACAATTTCACCAACTTCCACTGTCGGAGACCTGTTAAACCAGATTGCGAGCGCTTCCGGAAACACCATTACCGGACAAATTCTCGGCGGCGTAATATCTTTAAACTCTTCAAACGGAAGTTATATCACAGGTGCACTGCCTGATGCTCTGGGTATGGGTGTGGAAACCTCATATAACACGGTCGGCAAAAGCACAACTTCATCCGAAGCAGTTCAAAAGATAGAATATACTACCGAAGAAGCCAGATTTACAGTAGACATTAGTTTAACAGATATGATGGATAATATGGAAGCTATGGCCGCCCGTGTTGAAGCAGGCGGGCTGCCTGTTGCCATTACAAGAATGACTCAGTCAGAAGCTGTTAACGCGGGATATACCTGGGTTACTAATGCTTCCCAGCTGCAGGAAGCTATATTGAATAATGAAAATATATGCCTGGGAAATGATATTAACATGAGCGGCGTTACAAATTGGGAATTAAATCAAGACTGGGATGCTGAGATATTTGACGGAAACGGTTATACTATAAAAAATTTCTCAATAACAAGTGATGCCGAAACTGTCGGATTAATAGGCATGGCTTATAGGCGCAATTTTGGTGAAATTAGAAACCTCCGGATGGAAAATGTAAATATTGTATCAACAGCCGATGTATCTCAGGTCGGAGCATTATTCGGAAATAGCAATAATATTGATATAACTAATGTTGCTATTGTTTCCGGCACGATAAAGACTACCGGTCAAGGCAGCCAAGTTGGAGGCTTAGTAGGCGATGGTAGTTCTACCTTCAATGATATATATAACGGAGCAGATATTATAGCAGAAGGTCGATATTCAAGTGCCGGCGGTGTTATTGGTTCCGGAGCATTCGGCATAACTAATGTATATAATAGCGGAGATGTTACTTCTCCATATAATGCAGGAGGAATTGCCGGGCTACTAAGAGCCAGCACAGGATTTATAAAAAATGCTTATAACACAGGAACAATGAGCGGTGCTGAATATCAAGGCGGTATAGCAGCCTATTTGCAAGAGAGGGATGGCATCGGCGGTACTATTATCAATGCATATAATGGCGGACGCATTGGTTATTTGACAGATATAAAATACAACGGCGGCGGAATAGTTGGTGAAAGTCACTCTCTTATATATAATGCCTACAACAACGGGTATATAGAAGGATTTGGTGACGCTCGCGTTGGAGGAATCGTAGGCCTTCAGGGAGATACCGGAACGATAAAATATGCGTATACCGAGGGAACTTGTGTTCCTCAAATGTACTCTCGTTATTGCGGCGGTTTAGTCGGATACAATGAAGGAACAATAGAGCACAGTGTAGATAATAGCGAACTCTTTGCAAGTAGATCATGCTACTCATACTACGTTGCAGCTTATAACTCCGGAACAATAACAGATGATACATATTATTTTAACCATGAGGATATTAATCTATACTACAAAAATGTCGGCGGAACGGCCTTGGATAAAACAGAAATACAAAACAAGATTCAGGAAGGTTTGAATGCAACTTATGCAGCTACACCGACTATAACAGGTACTACAACTGTCACCATGACATCAACAGATTCACTCGGAGAACTCGGAGTCAGTGAAAATACATATATAACAATTTGGAATGACGGGACTAATGTTTTGGTTACAATTACCCCGGATGACACCGTTCAAGGTATGCTTGACAAGCTCAGCCCTTACGGGATTACCGGTTCTGTATCCGACGGTAAACTCACGCTAAACGGCGATAACACGCATTATATAAAATCGATTTCCTCTTCACTCGCCAATGTACTTAAAATTCAGGCAGGAGAAGGGTATACGTACAACACTACAATAGAATATATAACCTCAGGCACCTCCGCCACTTCAACTGTCGGTGTAACAGCAAGTGTCGTTACCACAATAACCGGTGACACATCAATTAACGTTGATATAAGCCTGAATGACATGATGGATATGATGGAAGCGCAAGCCACAAGAGTTGAATCAGGAAGTCTGCCTGTCGCAGTTACAAGAATGACACAAACAGAAGCCACAAATGCCGGATATACTTGGGTTACTAATGCTTCCCAGCTGCAGCAGGCTATATTGAATAATGAAAATATATGTCTGGGAAATGATATTGACATGAGCGGCGTTACAAATTGGGAATTAAATCAAGCCTGGGACGCTGAGATATTTGACGGAAACGGTTATACTATAAAAAATTTCTCAATAACAAGTGATGCTGAAAATGTCGGTCTTATTGGCATGGTTGCTCGGGGCAATTTTGGTACAATTAGAAATCTCCGGATGGAAAATGTAAATATTGTAGCCACAGCCGATAGAGCTTATGTCGGAGCATTATTCGGAGATAGCGGCGCTGTTGATATAACTAATGTTGCTATTGTTTCCGGCACGATAAAGACTACCGGTGAAAACGGTCATGTTGGCGGCTTAGCAGGCTATTGTAATTCTACCCTCAATGATATATATAATGGAGCAGATGTTATAGCAGAAGGTCAATCTGCAAGTGCCGGCGGTGTTATTGGATATGGGAGATTTGGCATAACTAATGTATATAATAAAGGAGATGTTACTGCACTATATAATGCAGGAGGAATTGCCGGGCTGCAAATGGCCGGCACAGGATTTATAAAAAATGCTTATAACATAGGAACAATGAGCGGTGCTGAATATCAGGGCGGTATAGCAGCCTATTTGCAAGAGATGGATGGCATGGGCGGTACTATTATCAATGCATATAATGGAGGAAACATTGGTTATAATACAGATATACAATTCTAAGGCGGCGGAATAGTTGGTGAGAGTGAATCTCTTATATATAATGTCTACAACAACGGGTATATAGAAGGAGATGCTACGGACGATGGGAGTTACTCTAGCATTGGAGGGATTGTAGGCCGTCATAGAGATACCGGAACGATAAAATATGCGTATACCGATGGAAGTTGTATTCCTTCAACAGGTTCTATTTATTGCGGCGGTTTAGTCGGATACAATCAAGGAACAATAGAGCACAGTGCAGATAATGGCACAGTCGGTGCAAGTACATACTACATTGCAGCTTATAACTCCGGAACTATAACAGATGATACATATTATTTTAACCATGAGGATATTAATTCATTCTACAGAAATGTCGGCGGAACGGCCTTGGATGGAACAGAAATACAAAACAAGATTCAGGAAGGTTTGAATGCAACCTATTCAAATACTCAAACCATACTGCAGCAAATGACCTTCTCTCACACGTTATCTCAAATCGGTTTAGCCGGAGATGCTTATATTACCATTAAAAATAACGGTACTGATGCGGTTGTTACGGTTTCTGCCGATGAAACAGTACAGGATTTGATAGACAAGCTCGCAGTTTACGGTATTAACAGCACTTTATTAGCTGACGGCAAGCTTATGTTGAGCGGAAATATGAACCAATACATATATTCAATGAGTGATACGCTAGCAAATGCTCTTCATTTCAACGTCGGAGAAGGTTACACGTACAAAGTAAGCTACGGAAACGCCAATTCGGATTCAACACAATTCGGAAATATTGAGTACGGAACTATTACAAATTCTTCAACTCTCAACCACAGCGGTCTCGGCAGCAACGGATATATCACTATTGTAACGAACAATACCGAATACGTTGTAACAGTCGCTCCGGACAAAACCATCAGCCAAATATTTAACGAATTAAACGGATACGGTATATCTACCGAATTAGAAGGCGGAAAAGTTACGCTCTCAGGAAGCAAAGATGCCTACATCAAAGGGATTTCCGCCAACGCCGCAAATGTTTTACACCTGAAAGCCGGCGAAGGATTCACGTACGAAATAGAAGAAGCTCAGTCTTATTCAAATGACTCATCAGATGTACTTCAAAAACTTGAAGTAACTAACGTTACCGGAAATACTGTTATATCCGATATAGACGGATACGATAACGGAAACGGAAAAATACTTGTTCACAGAGATAACGGACAATTTGTAACTGTTACTATTGATGAGACGCAAACTCTCAATGAGTTCTTCCAAAGTCTTGAACAATACGGACTTGTCGGTACTATTGAAAACGGCATAGCTACAATTACAGGTGTTAATAATGTTTATCTGCAAGCGGTTGCCGGCGGCTCGAATCTGCTTACATCATTAAATATGGGCAATTTGCAAACAACAGTCAAAACTATAAGTGTAGGTAAAACCGATACACTTGTTGAAACAATTACGACAACGGCGTCAGCAACTTCACAGCTTCAAGGTCTGATGTATGAGGACGGTACAGCGCTGACGTTTAACGGTGACAATATAGAACTTACACTGGAAACCAAAACCGCATCAGGCAGCAATAAATACACACTGATGTTCTCTAAAACGTCAACACTTTCCGATGTCGTCAACAATTTGAGAGCATTTGGCATAACCGCTTCTGTTTCAGGCAACGGGCAAATATTCCTTGAAAGCAATAATCTCAATGATTACACCCTCGGCGGTGCACTCGGAGAATTTATTATCGGCTCGGGAATTAAAACTACAATTGAAGGCGCCACAACCTCTGTTTCAAAACCGCTTATTCAAACAGATGATGCTTATATTTCAGACGAAACAAAACTCGCTGATATAGGTATTACTAACGGTAATTTTATTATCTATCAGGAAGGTGCCGAATATACGGTAAATACAAACGGACTCAGCACTATAGGAGATTTCCGTCAATATCTTGAACTCTACGGTTTTAGCTCGTTCATTGATTCACAAGGCAAACTTTCAATAATGGGTTATGGCGATACTTACCTTAAATCCGCCGATGGCGGCTCCAATATTCTTGAAGTCCTCGGGCTTAACTCCTGGACTCAAAATAACCTCTCTCAGACAAGCAAAGATTTGACTGATGTTGTAGTAAGCACCGGCAATGCTCTGTGGAATACAAAACTCTCCGAACTCCGTGATTCTGCCGGAAACCTCCTTGGAATTACAGGCGGAAATCTGTTTGTTTATCAAGACGGTGAAAAGAAATTAATAAACATCGACACTGACAAAACTATCGGCGATTTGGCGCAAGAACTGCTTAATTATGATATTTCACTCCAGCTTAATAACGGTACGCTTTATCTCGAAAGTCTCGGAAATTCATACGTAACCTCGGAAGGTTTACAGTATTCCTCCAACCTGCTTGATAAACTCGGCATTGGCGGCTGGAATGAGGACATTGAATACAATACAGGCAGTGTTCTTAATATTACAACATCAAATACCGTTAACAAAGAAGCTACAAAAGACACATTGCTTTCCGACCTCGGAATTACAACCGGCGAATACTATATCTACAATAACGGCGTAAAATATACCGCAATTATTGACAGCGATGATACTTTAGGCTCTTTTACCGAAGATTTGGAAAGATTCGGGCTCCAAACCGCCATTATGGACGGAAAAGTTACCGTACTCGGAAACGGTAATTCTTATATTACAAAATCAAACAATTCCGCTAATGCTTCAAATATTATGGATTTGTTTACTCAAAAAGAAACAACTTACAATTACAACTCGCTCCAGCAAACCGCTGAAAAACAAACCGTTACAATCAAACCGACCGAATCGGATTTGATAAAAGATTTTGCACCGGAAACATACGGAGCTAATGCCGGAATACTTACAGTTACTGTAGACGGCAAAATTAACAGAATAGAAGTTGATGAAGATGAAACATTTGCCGGGCTTATTGAAAAACTTAATTCAACCGGAATAACAGCAAGCTTTAATGACGGTAATATCGTTATACAAAGTCTCGGCAAAGATTTTGAAATCGTCCAAACATCTTCCCACGTTCTGAGCAATTTGGGTATGATATACTCGGATAATCTCGGTAATTTTGCGCAAAGTTCCGAAGAAGTTGAATCAACAACAAAACGCGAAGAAATAGTTACCCAATCAGCCGCCAACTGGGCCGATGAGTCAACAAAAATGGGACTTCTTAACATTTCTGACGGAGATTTGTCAATTTTCGTCAACGGACAAAAATTTAAAATCCAAATAAATTCAGACGAAACGTTCAGTACGCTAAAAGCAAGACTTGCTTCCGCTTCGCCTAATTTGACACTTGATTTTAAAAACGGATATCTTGAAATTTATTCAACAAATCCTGATGAATCCGTAGAAGTCGGCTCAACCACCGATTCTACAAACTTTGTCTCTATTACCGGCGTGGCAAGTGACGGAACCGGTAAAGCCGTAAGCGGAAGAGAGCTTTATCGTGTGAACGAAACTTCAAGAATTATGGAAGAAGGACTTTTCAGGGCCGGAAACGTCGCAGCCGGGGTAGTTGAAATCGGCAACGCACAATTTACAATTGACGAAAACACCACCATTGCGGATTTTATATCACAAATTAATGCTAATGAGGACGCTAACGCAACCGCATACTGGGATAATATTCAAGGACGGCTTGTTATTCAATCGCGTACTTCCGGTTCTGCAGTTATTAATATCTCCTCAATCTCCACGGAAGATGCGCTTGACAGCAACAACAAGCAAAAACTCGCATTTACGGATGTCTTAGGGTACACGGTAACAGAACTTAACAACAAAGGCGTTGAAGTCAACAAACTTGTTACCGACGCTCAAACTCTGGGACAAAATGCAAGGTTCAAAATAAACGGCACAAGTTACACCTCAACCTCCAACAGGATTACAAGTGATATTTCCAGAATTGAAGGGCTTACTTTCGACCTCAAAGGCGTTACTGAAGAAGGCGGAGTTACTATTACCGTGGAAAAAGACTCCGAATCAATTGCTACTGCGGTTGAAGATGTCGTTAATGCTTACAATGAACTTATTACAAATGTAGATGAAGCTATTGCTACCGACGGAGAACTGCACGATCAGACAACCTTAAAATTAATAAGAAACCAAATCAGAAACCTTATGATTGGCTCAGTGTCCGACAATCTTACGTACAAAAACCTTAACTCAATCGGTATTTGTATTGAAGCTGCAAGTGCAAATAATATCTCAACTTCTAACATTTCTAATTTAACTTTTGACAGAGATAAATTTATAAGCGCTTTTGAAGATGACAGCAATGCCGTAAAAACTCTGCTTGTCGGAAACGACACCTTTAACGGAATTTTTTCAAATGTTGAAAATATAGTTGAGAATTCTCTAAAGGCCGCAACAGGTTACTTCGACTCCGCTGATAATTCTTACACGTACAAAATTAACACGCTTGGCAGAAAAATCGAATCTGCAAATGCCAGTGTTGAAAGATACAGAGCAATGCTTGAAAGAAAATTTGCCAATATGGATTACACTATCGGACGTATCCAACAGCAATACAGTTCTTTTCTTTCTTAATACAACAGTTATTTGGAACAAGAGTTTATAATATTTCTGCTTATTACAATATCTTTCTGTAAATAAGGCTCTATAGGCGCAGTCAACTTGTCTTTATTATCAAAATTCAGTTGAATTTCCGTCGGAAATGTTATACAATAATCCGTTAAGTAATAACGCCCGTTAGAATCCAATAATCCTGCGTATTTAGAGTATCCGCGCGAATTTAAAATTACATCATTTACATTTTTTGCATTTTTAATTCTCTTTATGTCTCGCTTTCTTATTTGTTTACATGTTGCAACCTCTGTATCTTTTGTGCTGAATAATTTAGCCAGACGTTCCGTAATACATAGAGAGGTATTAATATATGAAAGGCTTAAACCGCAAGAATCCAATAAGTCCTTTATTTGCGCCTTGCTTTTTATAAAACGTCCCGAGCCGTTATAATCTTCTATATACTTTTGCTCCAAAGCCTTAAAAATTTCTCCGTACATATAACATAAATCACTTTCTTTAAATCCGTTGCCAACCTTACTGTAATTTGCTGCGGCACGGGTTAAAAACGTCAGCTTTCCGGAAGATATCAAAGGAGTAAATGTATAAAGCACATTTGCCATTCTTTCTATATATAAATCTCTGAATTTTTGCGCCCTATCATACTCCCCGGAATTTCTCAGCTGAACTTCTTTTGTATGCATTGCATGATATGGGTTTACTGACAGATTAAACTGGGCAAGTTTATCTTTATTCTCATGTTTGCTGTAATATTCCGCATATTTTTCTGCCCTTAATTGAGCTTTTTTATTCTTCGGACTCCAACCCGCCGTATCAAAAACATTTTTAGAACAAAAAGCCTCGCTCAACCATTCGGCAATATCTATAAAATCATGTATTCTGCCTTTGTTATCCTTTAAGCATATATCAATCCCGTCCGCATCATGAAATGCCGTTATATACGGATCCAATTTGTTTTTATTTCTCGTAACAGGAAACCCTAAACGCTTATTCAATTCTTTGAAACCGGACACTAACCCGTCAAAATCATTCCAGCTCATTTTGTTTATATGATTTGCATCCTCTCTGATAGGCGGAAGGCCGCCGGCATAACAATGAGAACAATTATTATGACACCCGCGCAATACTGCAATTTCCGTTATAGTCTGCCCTACAAAAGCGATTTCTTTCATATTCAGACCTTTAAATATTCTTATACCGTCTTGTATCCCGTCAAGCAAATTTAAATCTAAATCATATATCTCCGTATTCTTAAATCCGCCCCTTAATCTTTTTTCCAATTTAAGATACTCTTTTGCTTTTAAATACTGCTGCGAATGTGTTGTCAAAAAAGGAAACCGTCTAAATGCAGGTTCATTTATATACTGGACTTCTGCGCTGATTGTTTTTGCAGGATACTGTTTTTTTTCTGTCGGAGTAAAATATCTTATATTTTGTATTGAACTAATTTGCATACCAGCTTTAAAACTCGTAAAAAAATAAATTGCTATTATACTAAGTCTGCTCTGAGGAAAATTATATTTACCCTAAATTATGCTTCATAAAAAACCAAGGTATCACCCAGCTTTATTTCAGTATCACCGTTTGGAACAAATGATTCATTACCGCGCTTTATCAAAGCAATAAGAAAATCCTCCGGACAGTGAATCGTACTGATTTTTCTGTTAAGCCATTCATGTCCCTCATCCACAACCGTTTCGCATAATTTTATATCATTCTGCGCCTTTATGACAGTCGTTCCCAATAAAACTTCATCGCCTGCCATTAAAACAGTACTGCCCTTTGGCACAATTTTTTGCCCGTTACGATTTATTACAAGTATCAATGCATTATCACTTATACTTAAATCTTTTAACATCTTCCCGTTCCAAGGATGAGAGTCTTTAATAATAACTTTATCCAGCGCTATTGCAGATTCCTGCTGATAATCATTGAAAGTTTTCCTAACATCAGAAAACCTGTCAATCATTGAATCTTTTTTTGCAATAACAGGCAGCATTGACCCTTGCACCGCAACAGACAGAAGTGCTACAACAAAAACTATATGGAATAAATCGTATTTTAAATTAGCACTCTCCGCAACTACAAGAATTGCAAATACAATTGATGCGGCACCTCTTAGTCCCGCCCAGGAGATAAAAGATATCTGATTCCAAGGAGCTTTAAAAGGCTTCATTATAAGAAAAACCGCGAGAGGACGCGCTACAAAAGAAAGAAAAACAGTAATCGCTATTGCAGGCATAAGAATATTCGGTATTCTGTGCGGAAATGACAGAAATCCGATTAAGAAAAATATAATTACCTGACAAAGAGCGGTTATTCCGTCAAAAAAGTATATGAGATTAATTTTATTTCTTATCTCACTGTTTCCTAAAATAATCCCGGTAATATATACACTTAAATAGCCGTTGCCTCCTGACAAATCCGGTATTGCAAATGATATAAGAGCGACTGCAACCATGAAAATTGTATCAGTACCTTCTGTTAAAAGTTTAGTTTTTTTAAATATATGCAAAGCCCCAAACGCTATCAAAACTCCAAACAGGATTCCAAATATTAACTGCTTAAAAAGCATCGGAGTTAAAGATGCAACACTCCCGCCCTTCAACAGTATAATACCTAGCATTGTCAGCATATATGCAAAAGGATCGTTGCTACCGCTTTCCATTTCCAAAATCGGCGCGGTATTGTATTTCAAATTCAACCGCTTAGAACGCAATATTGAAAACACCGATGCCGCGTCAGTTGAACTTATGATTGCACCAATTAAAAAGCTCTCTGCAAAAGATATCTTTAATCCGTAAAAACAGAAAGCAGCTGTGAAAATTGCCGTCAGAATTGTTCCCACAGAGGACAAAAGTATAGCCTGAACCGTAACTTTTTTATCATCAGATTTCTTTGTACAAAATCCTCCGTAAAAAATTATAAAAAGCAAACCTATTGAACAGAGCTTTGATGTCAAATCATAATCATCAAACGAGAGTTTTAATAAACCGTCAGAACCAAACAAAACGCCTAAAAACATAAAAAATACAAGCGACGGCATTCCCAGTTTATTTGAAAACTTGTTTGTTACTATACAGGACAATATTACAATTGCGCAAAAAAGTATAACTCCTGACATCAATCCCTCCAACGCTCATTTTACTTTTTATTATTTTAACACACACCAGCATGACTAAAAAATTAAACATAACATTTTATCTAAAATGTTATG
>CALUVJ010000038.1 GCA_944324195.1 Candidatus Gastranaerophilales bacterium | reverse complement strand
TTTAAGGTAGAACAACTAAGCCGTGTAAAAGCTTTGCTTTTAGGCTTTTGTTATCTCTCTCTTAAATATCTCTTATGTATATATAAAGTATTTAACTTTTAAAAAATTGCCTTTTTTATTTTATATTGTTAAGTTTTGTTAAGAGTAGTGCTCTAATAGCCTGAATTATCTCCGATTGTGTCAACAGCTTCAACTTTAATATCAGTAATTAATTCAGAGTATGATATGACGACAATTGTAGGAATATGTCTTTCAAGGAGTTGATAAAGCGGCAGTCTGATTCTAGGAGAGCAAAGTATTACAGGCTGCTGTCCGATTGACTGGTGCGCACGCATAAGAGTCATTGCCGTAGATTCAATTAAATCCTGAACCTGCATAGGGTTTAAAAGGAACATTGTACCCAGCTCTGTTCTTTGGCAACTGTCATCCAGTGTTTTTTCCCATTCCGGTGAAAGTGTTAAGGCGTATAATACATGATCTCTGTCTACGTTATTTAAACAGATTTGACGCCCCAGAGCAGCTCTTAAACGTTCTGAGAGAATATCCGGTTCTTTGGAAAATCTTGCATAATCACAGAGACGTTCAAATACAAATATAATATCCTTGATTGAAACTTTTTCTCTTATAAGGTTGACAAAAATCTTTCTAAGATCTGATGTAGAAATAATTGCCGGAACAAGGTCATTAACAAGTGTAGGATCTTGTGAGCGAACAAGTTCCATAAGTTTAAGTACATCTGTTTTTGTCATAACTTCATCTACGTGTTTTCTTACACATTCCTGAAGGTGCGTTACAAGAACGTCTGTTGCATCAACAGAGGTAACATTTTTAGTGGCTTTGGCATCTTCTTGGGAAATCCAGTATGCTTGTGTCTGATAGGTAGGGTCTATGCCGACAATTGCATCTTCCGGAATGGTTTTCTTAACAGCATCCCACTGGTCTGCTATAACCATATATTTGCCCGGATAAACGTAACCGGAAGCCACTACATTATTACGTATCGAAATTACGTATTCGTTTGCTTCAAGAGCCGATGAGTCCATAATTCTTATATTTGGTAAAATATATCCCAATTCATCGGTAACTCTTTGACGAAGGGCTGCAATTTTAGCAAGCAATTGACCTTCCTGATCAGGGTCGGCAATTACAAGCAAGCCTGCACCGACTTGTAAACTCAATACATCAACACCAAGCCTTTCGTACATCTTATTAGGGTTAACCAAGTCTTGCATGTTTTGGCGGACACTTTCCAATTGTCCTAATTGGGATTGAACGTCTGCATTAACTAATACAGAGAATCCTGCAATAGCAAGAATTATTGTAAATAAAAGGAACGGGAAAAACGGCAGACCCGTTATAGGGCATGTAATAGTAATTAAGCCGAGAAATAATGCCGCAAAGAATAAAGAATAAGGTTTTGACATTATTTGTGATGTTAAATCACCGCCAAGAGAATTATTACCGGCAGAAGCACGTGTCATAACTATACCGGCTGCAATTGACATTAAAAGGGAAGGAAGTTGTGATGCAAGACCGTCGCCGATGGTTAATACCGTATATTTTGTAACGGCATCTGCAATAGGCATCTGGTTAACCAGGCATCCTATAATCAAGCCGCCGACAATATTTATTATAACAATGATGATACCGGCCATGGTATCACCTTTTACGAACTTCATAGAACCGTCCATAGAACCGAAAAGGCTTGATTCTCTTTGCAAATCTTCACGTCTCTTGACTGCTTCTTCCGGTGATATCAAGCCGGCATTAAAGTCGGCGTCGATAGTCATTTGTTTACCCGGCATAGCATCTAATGCGAAACGGGCTGCAACTTCTGCGATACGTTCGGCACCTTTTGTAATTACCATGAACTGAACTACCGTAATAATAAGGAAAATTACACCGCCGACAATCATATTACCGCCGGTTACGAATGTTCCGAAAGCATGAATTACTTCTCCGGCATCTCCCTTGGCAAGAATAAGCCTGGTTGAAGCAATAGAAAGTACCAGCCGAAACATGGTTCCGAGAAGAATGATTGACGGGAAGGCTGCAAGCTCTAAAGGCTTTTGAACGTATAAAGATATCATCAAGAGCACAATACCAAGAGTAATATTTAAGCTTATGGAAAAATTTATAACCCAATTAGGCATTTCGATAATGAGGATTAAAATCAGTGTCATTACGAATAATGCCAGAAAAATTTCGCTTATTGGTTTATTTCCGCTTTCTGCTGCCATTACATTCCTTCTAAAGCATTTTTAATGATTTCTAATTGTGTGTCAAGAGAGGCGTCTACAATACCGTTATTTGTTTGAAAAACACAACCGCCCTCTTCAATTGACGGATCCGCTACGATATTAATTTTTGCATCGATTCCGTATTGGTAAGTTATATTAGGAAGAGTATCTTTTATAAATTGAACAGCTTGCGGTCTGACTCTTATATTTATTTTAGGTTCGTTCTTTGCAAGAGTTTTAAGAACTTCTATAATTGTATTTATCAAGACTTGCGGGTCTGTTTCAAGTTCTTTTTTTATAATTTTTCTTGCAATGTCTACGCTAATTTCCAGTATATCAGGAGCGACGTATTCAAAGACATTTTTTGTTGCATTCATAAAAGTAACGATATCTTTTCTGAATTTATCCATGTCTGCTTCCGCTTGTTCAAGTCCTTTTCTGTAGCCTTCATCAAATGCGGATTTTTTTATAGCTTCCGCTTCCTCCTGAGCACGGGATACAAGATTTCTGTCATCAATTCTTCTGTATCCTCTGCGCCTGGAACCTCTTCTTCTTTCCTGCCGTTGTTCGAAATCTATATTTTCTATGTCGAACAAATCAATATCAGGTTCTTTGGGTAGATTTTCAGCTTGTGCAGGAGTTTCGTCGTCATCCTCTTCTTCTTCATTGTCATCGGAAGATTCAATGTTTTGTTCCTCCGTGAGCATAACATCATCCTGCGGCAGAGCAGCCGGGCTTGCCGTTTCTGTATTATTTCTTTTTACCTCCCTGAATTTTTGACTGTCTTTTTTTATTATCATAATTCTTTTTTTTATTATACACTTTCTTCAATGTATTGTGCAATAATTCCCGCAACTTTTAAAGGCAGCCCGGAGTATTCTCCGTCATAAGATTGTAATATGAACCTTTTTACAAGCGGCCGTTCGTTTTTAATAACTCGTTCAACTTTTTCGCGCGGTGTTGTTTGATAAATTCTTAATAAATCGCCGAGTATATTTTCTCTGGTAAGTTTCCGTTTGACTGGTAAAAACTCTTTCATTTCTTTAAGGCATGAGGATATTAAATCGCCGTCAAGATGAGATTCTAAATCTGCCATATTCATATACTGAGAAATAGCAAGCGAGTCATTAGAATCAAATTTATTTAAAATAGTTGTAACTTTATCCTGAGATAAAATTTTGAGAACAAGCGCCAAAGTCATTAATTTCATTTGCTTGTTGCTGATTCCGTTCGGCATAGAAGCAAGGACTTTTTCCTGCTTTCTTTTATTTCTTTTTTCTTCTCTGCGTTTTTCGGCTTCCTTTAAATTCCTTTCGGCTTCTTCCGCTGCGGCCATTTGCTGGCGTTGTTGCTCTTCTTGGGCTTGTTTGGCCATAGCATCAATATTGGACTGGCTTTCTGCACGATTTTTAACTTCTTCATCAATAATGCCTTTTTTCTGCAGCTCTTCAATGCTGGCATTATAAACTTTTACAACGTGGTGTTCTACTGCTTGTAAAAGCTGGTCTTGCGGAATCTTTCTTATTACGGCTTGTTTTGCAACTTCAAAAATCGTAAACGCAATTTTTTGCATTATACTGTCCCAATATTGGGGAAGTATTCCGGAATGAATTAAGTCTATTGATTTATGAAAAGACCATTCTGCGATAACCTGAGTTATAAAAACAGCTTGTTCAACGGTTAAATTCAACTGGGTATCGTTATAAAGCGCTTCTCCGGCAAGCAGGGTAAAATTACCGAGAGTTTTAACTATATACTCTTTTTCCTGATCCTTTAATTCAGGCGGAACAAGTTCTTTTGCCTGTTCACTCATTGAGGCTGCAAACGCTTTATAATCAAATCCTTCTATTGGCATTAGCTAAGTCCTTTATAATTAAATACAATTCATCCCAATATGCATTATATACCTTAAAACAGAGACATTCATCATTTAATTTAATGATTTTATTTTATTCTTCAAGAATTTTCCGTGATAAAATATATTTATGGAATATAAGTGGCTTAATAAAAAACAGAATAGAAATATAATTGTATTTTTTAACGGCTGGGGAATGGATGAGAGTGTGGTAAAGCATCTTAATCCTTCCTGGTATGATGTTTTGATGTTTTACGATTACAATACGCTTGATACAGGTTTTGACTCAGCTCTTCTAAATGCTTATGATGAGCGTTATTTAGTATCTTGGTCGATGGGAGTAATGACGGCAACTCTGTTTGATATTGATTATGATTCGACAACAGCCGTAAACGGTACATTAAGGCCGATTGACAATTCATACGGAATACCGGAAAGAATTTACGACCTGACTCTTAAGGGTTTCAATGAAAAAGGTGCTCAAAGGTTCATTAAAAACATGTTTGATACAGAATGTGAACTGCCTGAAATAAGGCGAAGTTTTGAAAATCAAAAGAGTGAACTCGCTGCGCTTAAGGGATATAAAGCTAATGAAAACTTTAAATATACAAAGGTTTGGATAAGCGATAATGATAAGATTATTCCGACAAAAAATCAGGTTGCATTTTGGGGTAAAGAGCCGAATTTGAGAAGCGGACACTGCCCGTTTTTTCTTTTTAAAAACTGGGAAGAGCTTTTATGAATAAGGAATTAATAAAAAAAAGATTCTCTAAAAATTTAGACACTTATAATGACAATGCAAGCATTCAGAAAAGAATGGCAGAGCATTTAATAAGTTTTCTTGATAAAAGGAAATTTCCGGATATTTTGGAAATCGGCTGCGGAACGGGAGTATTAACGGAGCTGGCTTTTGAAAATCTTGAATTTGAAACTTATACTGCAAATGATATTGTAGACGAGTGTGAAAAATTCATAAAAAAGATTTCCGCAAAAATAGATTTTGTGCCGTCTGATATTGAAATTTTTTTGAAAAATAACCAAAAAAAATATGATTTAATCATTTCAAATGCGGTTTTCCAATGGATAGAGAATTACGAAGAGTTCATAAATCTGGTTCTTTCAAAGTTAAACAGAGGAGGAATTCTGTTATTTTCAACTTTTGGAGTTAAAAATTTTTATGAAATCAAAAAAGTTTTAGCTCAAACGTTACCATATAGGACGGTTGATGATTACGAAAAGTTATTAAAAAATACCAATCATATTATAGAAGAAGAAATTCAAACCATGCGTTTCAAAACGCCTAAAGACGTTTTAAAGCACATAAAACTTACCGGTGCAAATGCTATTTGTGAAACAAAATGGACAAAAACAGACATGCTCAATTTTGAGACAAAGTATAACGAACTGTGCTTATCCTCTCCTGTCCTGACTTATAATCCTGTTTATATTCAAATTTATAAAGATGAAAATAGGACAGGCGGTTAATATTCCCTTATATAAATGTAGTATACAATAAGCATTAAGTGTATAAAGTACGTTTATTGAGGGTGATATGGAGAGAGTTGAAAATGCGTTCGGGAGCAATGTTGATTTTGCATTGTTTATTGATAATTATCCCGGCGCAATTTGGTTGAAGGATAAGAATTTTAAAGTTATAAGGGCAAACAGTTTATATTTTGATTATTTTAACAAGAACAATGAAATTTCAGGAAAAGAAACAGCTGATATTGACAGTCAAATTTTTCAAACCGGTTGTGCAAAGGTTTTTAATTTAAGAACTCAATGTAAAAAGCGTATTTTATCTGTAGCTGCAACTCCGATTAAGCGTAACGGAGCTGCTGAATACATTCTGTATACATCAAGGGATGTCACTGAGCAGGAAACACTTAAAGAAAGATTTTTTATTAATAAATACCAATTGGATTCATTGTTGGAAAATGTTCCCAAATTAATTTATATGAAAGATTTAGACGGAAATTATATAGCGGGAACAAAGCATTCAAGAGAATTTTTTGAGAGAGGATATGATTATTTTCATAAGATTAATTTAGATTTAACCGGCATAAAAAATAATAATGTCCATGAAGATAATTTTGTTATTGAGAATAATAAGTTAGTTTCTTATGAAAAGGAGATAAATGATATTCAATGTGTCCCGCACTGGTACACAATATATAAAGCTCCGATAAATGCTTATAATAAAGAAGTAATCGGCATACTTGTGATGATAAATAATATAGATGATGAGAAACTTCTTCAGGCTCAGCGCGAAACATTTGTTGCTTCGCTCGGACATGATCTTAAGAATCCTACTCTGGCGCAGATTCGTGCAATAGAACTTTTATTGAAAGGAGACTTTGGCAAAATTCCGGATGCGCAAAGAGAGATTCTGGAGATGGTTTTAGATTCCTGCAGATATATGAAAGCTCTTTTGAGTTCATTGCTTGCTACTTACAGAAATGAAAGAGGAATTGTTACTCTAAATTATGAAGAGGTTTCGCTTCCGGATTTAACTTCCGAATGCATAGGAGAGATGATTTATCTGGCAAAAGACAAGGGAGTGAAGATTAAAGTAGAGCAAAATTGTACTATGCCTGTTGTTTATGGTGATAAAGTACAAATAAAACGTGTTATTATGAATTTGATGTCAAACGGTATAAAGTATGCGTATAAAGATTCCGTAATAAAGGTCAAATTATATAATGAATCCGACTACACTTGTTTTTTGTTTGAGAATCAGAGTCCTTATATTCCTCCCGAAAAACGCGAAGCAATCTTTGCGCAATATGTATCTTTTGCCGAAGCTCATAAGGAACTGGGTATCGGACTTGGTCTGTATACTTCCAAAAAGATTGTTGATGCACATGGCGGTTTGATTTTTGTCAAAAGTTTTGAGGATGAAAGAAATATTTTCGGGTTTAAAATTCCGAACACAAAAGACAATATTTGTGCGGCCAAAACAGTTTCGTTCTAAAAGTTCACTGATTGGAATGGGGCTGGGTGCAATTACGGGTGCAGCTGTTAATAAGGCCATTAATTAGGATTTTTTAGGCTTTTTAATAAATCTTCAAGTCCTTCGGTAGTTTTGTTCATATACCTTTTTACCGCATTAACAGTATCAATCCCATCTTTTCGAGATATTTCTTTGAATAAGAATACATCAAAACTCAAACGTTGTAACCATTCTGTTGACACGCTTTCACCAAGACTAAAAGTTTTGTTTTTAATCGGATTCTGGGCTTCATATAATCATTATCTTTATGCTACTATTTGTAGTACAGCTACTAATTGGACTCATTAAAAAATAATCTAAAAACCTTGCATAATAAGAATTCAAACAAAATTTATTTAATAAAAAGCCAAATTTTACTTTTGCAGCATCTTGCTGCCGGATTAACGCTGAAAGAAATCGCAGTATCGCTCAACGTCAGTTACAATACCATAAAAACAAGAGTTAAAACTCTTTACAAAAAGTTCAATGTGTCATACAGAAAAGAATTAATAAATAAAGCTTTAAAGCTAAATTTGTTAAAACATAATGAAGTTAAGCCCAAATTTAGAAAAAGATTTATTAAAATCAAAGCAGAAACGCCCGAACCGGTACTCGTATGCCCCTTAACAGCGGAAGAAGTCCGCTTTTTATACTTAATATCAGCAGGGTTTCGAATCAAAGATATAATCAAAACGATGGAATTAAGCGGTATTTATCACGCAAAAATACTAAAAGTTTCTGTTTGCCGGAAGCTTAATTCAAAAAATATATTGCAGGCAGCAGTTTATGCCAAGTTATTAGAAATTATATAAAAATTTTTAGAAATTAAATCACCCTTTTAACAGAAGTTTTTAATGGCAAAAATGCAGTATTAACAAAGATTACACGCATATTATATACATAATTTCTATAACTAAAAAATTAGTGCCAGAATTAAAAACATTACTACAATAGTTATGCAATATTACTCTGGTTGTTATAGATGCGCTTTAAATTATAAACTATTCTAATTAGGTGAGTTATTTTCTTAAAGAATTTGGTAAAAAAATTAGAGGTTATCGTGAAATGCGCGGGTTGAGCCAAGAAAAGCTTGGTGAATTAGTTGATGTCTCAACCAAAACTATCGTACTCTGGGAAACCGGAAAATCTTTCATTGAATATCCTACGCTGGTCAGACTTGCAAAAGCTTTAGACGTAGAAGAAGCACAGTTATTTGAAATTAAGCCGCAAAATCACATAACGGCTGCAGACCAAATTTCTGCAATTGTGGCCGGACTTTCTCCTGCTAAACAAAAACAAATTCTTGATATTATAAAAACTTTTGAGGAATAAACGCTATACGCTTACCTTTGCAGATAGCTCTTTTATTATTTCCAAAAGTTTGTTAACCATCAATTCTTCGTATTTTTGTGCGTTTTCTTTACTGTCAGCTTCAAAACGCAGCGTAAACACCGGCTCCGTGTTGCTTTGTCTGATTAGAGCAAATCCTTTTTCAAACACGATTCTCATACCGTCAATTGTGATAATATCCTTAATCGTTGTTCCGAAGAAATCAGGATTTTCCGCAATAAGCTTTTGGAACTCTTCAAGAACCGGAGCTTTGAAAGAATTCGGGCAGGCAAGGCGGACTTCGCTTGAAGAATACATCGACTTAAACGGCTCAAGCAAGTCCGTTATTTTGAAATTCGGATTTTGTTTTTTCTTGTTTGCAACAATTTCAATAATTCTGCAGCCTGCATAAATTGCGTCATCAAAACCGAAATAGCGGTCTTTAAAGAAGGTATGCCCGCTCATTTCTCCGGCAAGAACAGCACCTGTCTCTTTCATCTTGGATTTAATATAACCGTGACCGGTTTTGCACATTACTGCAACTCCGCCGGTCGCATTTATTGTATCATAAAGAACCTGAGAGCATTTAACTTCCGAAACTATAACCGGTTTTATTCCTTTTTCATTGTATTCCTTGATTACATCCTCTGCGTATATTAAAAGCAGCTTGTCACCGGTCATTGAATTGCCGTCAGAATCTATAACGCCGATTCTGTCGCTGTCGCCGTCAAATGCTATACCTAAATCCGCTTTATTTGCAACTACAGCTTTTTTAATATCTACTAATGTTTTCTCATCACTCGGGTTTGGATGGTGATGCGGAAATCTCCCGTCAGGCATAGAATAAAGTTCTACGACTTCGCACCCGAGCGCTCTGTACAATCTTGGAGCAACGACTCCACCCGTTGCATTTGCACTGTCTACAACAACTTTTATACCTTCACCGATTCTGCCGAAACGTTTCTGCATATCTTCTATATAATCAGGTATCAGGTCATACTCATTCAGGATTCCAAACGGAACAGGCGGAATACTTAGTTTAAATTCTTCCATCGTCAAATCTCTCACGACCTTGATTTGTTCTTCATTTAGTGACTGTTTTGCATAAGTCATTTTCAAACCGTTGTACTGGCTCGGATTATGACTTGCAGTAATAATTGCGGCACCGGTTACAGGCTTGTATTTGGTAATATATGGCGGAAGCCCTGCCACTTCCGAATAATACCCCAGAGGTGTCGGAGCAAGCCCCATATCTACAACATTAGCACCACAGGAACGAATACCTTCTATTAAGGACTTGGAAAGAGATGGCGAATGCAGTCTTGCATCACGGCAAACGCTTATCCAAATATCAGAAGGCAGCTGCTTTGTCTCTTTTACGAGAAACTGAACAAAGCCTCTTCCTGTATAATAAAACAGTTCTTCCGTTATATCGTCACCGTAAATTCCTCTTATATCATTTTTTCCAAAAGCCGATTCTTTAAGCATAACCCCTCCAGATTTTTACTTGCATACGCAAATCATTTACCCCTATAATAGTAGCATGAAAAATTCTAAAAGTCCTGAAATAAACAATAATTCTTCCGGCTTACTTTTTGTTTTACCGGCATTAACGGGAACTTTTATTTTTATAATTATTCCGATATTCTGCTCTTTTCTATTAAGCTTTACACACTGGGACTTGTTGAATGAGATTACATTTGCAGGACTTGATAATTACAAAAGTGTACTTTCAGAGCCGGAATTTTTGCAGATTCTTGCAAACACTTTTGTGTACGCAATTACAACAACTCTCTTTGCGGTAATAATCCCGCTTTTAGTAGCCTCGGCACTTAATACAAAAATCAGAGGAAGCGAAGTTTATAAAACAATTTATTTCCTTCCGTTCATAACTCCTGCAGTAGTAATCGCAATTGTCTGGTCGTGGATTTTTGACCCGAATATCGGTTTGGTTAACACTCTTTTTAAAACACATTTAACCTGGCTTTTTGATACACGCCTTGCCATGCCGGTACTGATTTTTGTTTCGGTCTGGAAGCTTGTCGGATACAATGTGGTTTTATTCTTAACAGGATTTTCCACAATAAATCAAAATGTGTATGAAGCAGCAAAGATTGACGGGGCAGGAGTAAGTGAAATTTTTTGGAACATAACAATTCCGCTATTAAAACCTACCATTTATTTTGTTACCCTTGTAACCGCAATTTCTTCATTCCAGATATTTGACTTAATCTACGTTATGACCGCAGGCGGGCCGAATGATTCTACAAATGTTATAGTTTATTCAATCTACAAATACGCATTTGAGTACTTTGATATCGGAAAATCCTGTGCACTTGCTTATATTTTGTTTGTAATTATATTCATTTTGGCAGCCATACAGAGACTAAGGAGTAAATGTATCAATTAGTGAATAGTGAGTAGTGAATAGTGAATAGAATTATTACAAACTTAGTGTATGTGAGGTGTGAAGGGAGATTTAAAACCGTCTTAGCACACTCCTTCCCTTTTGAGGGAAGGGCGGGATGGGTGATAATTTCTGACCAAAAACAGAAGAAACGTCAATTAGCATGTAGGTTTTGGTAAATTTTAATTTACCGCAACATAAAAAATATTTAGTTGGTAATCAAAAGATTTCCAAACTCGCAGGCTTATCGGTGTATCGCTATTCTGAGAGCTTTAGCTTGAAGAATCCTTGAAAAAAGTTAAAGTGATTCTTCACCCCTAAATTGATGTTGGGTTCAGAATGACAATACTCTTTCGAAATGCCACTAATCTTGTAGTTATACTTACGGGCTTACCGTCATTCTGAGGGCTTTAGCCCGAAGAATCTCCTAATCACTTTACACTATTAACTAATTGATACATTTACCCCTGCCCCAGCAGCTTCTTCTTCCGAGTATTTATAGGCAGAAAGGCTGATAACAATTCGTCCGCCGGATTCTTCAAACAATTTTTTCTTAATTTTGTACGGATAAGTCTCATTTCCCGGCAGGTTCCCGTTATGAATTTCTCTTATAATGTCGTCAATATACATTTGCATATACTGCGGAATCTTAGGATGCCTTTTTATATACTCGGGAAGCGGCATATTTTCTCTGTACCGGTTTCCGCTTGCAGAAGTCAGGAGGAAATTCCCGATTGTATTCATCCCGCCAAGAGACGCAGGAGTTACGTGCTCAATTGAACCGGTTGAAGCTATAAAAATACGACGGATAATTTCTGTCTGGCTGCGTTTGGAATACTTTACCACAAACGCATTCCTGCTGCTTTCGGAAGTCGGAAGAAACAGAGCTTTGTTCTTAATATCATTTAAGATTTCACGTTCGTTTTCGTTAGGAATAATTTCTTCAAGTGAACTCAAAAAAGTCTTACGCTTAAAAGTATCGTGCGTTGAATTGCTGATAATAATCTGCCTGCATTTTGTAGTCTTAGCCCTTATTTTTAGAGCAGTTTGAGGTGATAGCTTCCGCGTGAGTCTGTCAACATCGTCCAGAACCTCCATTTCCTCAAGCTTCAAACGCGTAAGACAATTCATCTTAATCATTTTAAGACAGTTTTGCAGATTGTCATCAGGATTAATCAGAGCAAAATCTTTAAAAATTGCAAACATTGCTTTTTCTGTAGGAAGCATATTTTTTTGATAAGCCGAAAGTAGTTCAACTCCGTCTTTTGCCGTCTTGCACCTATCAAGATTTTTTTCAAACCCTTTAATTGTATCGGTCGGAATTATTTTAATACCGCGGTAAGGACAGGTTATATCCTTTAATTTTCTAAGAGGTTTGCCGGCAGAAGTTTTACCCTCGTGAGGGATATCGTAATAGTATTTTAAATAATTTTGCGGGGTAATATTTTTCAGCTTCTTTTTGGACATAAAAAGTCCTCAACTTCCGGATTCTATTTACATGATACCAGATATTACAACGACCCGCAAGGTATTAGAATATTTAATACCTAATGCATTATCAGCTCTTTATTGTCAAAATAGTTCAGCTTCATTGCATTTTTGACTTCATAAAGAGTTTTTGCAGCAACTTCTTTTGCCCTTTCCGTTCCGTCTTTTAGAATATCATAAACCGATTCAATGTCTTTTTCATACTCTTTTCTGCGTGCCCTTATCGGTTCAAGTTCTTCATTTACAATACCGTTTAGGAATTTTTTGACCTTGACATCCCCGAGTCCGCCTCTTTGATAATGTTCTTTAACTTCGTCCAGAGATTTGTATTCGCTCCAGTATTTTTCAAAGTGTTCCGGCTTGCAGAAAGCATCAAGATATGTAAATACGGTATTTCCTTCAATATGTCCAGGGTCTGAAACTTTTAGGTGCAGAGGATCAGTATACATATTCATAATCTTCTTTTGAACCTCTTCTGCACTGTCTGAAAGGTATATGCAATTGCCGAGTGACTTGCTCATCTTAGCCTTGCCGTCGATTCCGGGAAGTCTCATACAAACCTGATTTTCAGGCAAAAGCGCCTTTGGCTCAATCAGAACTTCGTCATAAATATGGTTAAATTTTCTGACAATTTCTCTTGTCTGCTCTATCATAGGAAGCTGATCTTCTCCTACAGGAACTGTATCAGCCTTAAATGCCGTGATATCCGCTGCCTGACTTATCGGATAGCATAGAAAACCTACCGGAATACTTGTTTTAAAATCCCTCATCTGGATTTCGGATTTAACAGTCGGATTCAATTGTAATCTTGCTAATGTAACCAGATTCAAATAATAAAAAGTTAACTCCGTAAGTTCAACTATTTGAGATTGGATAAAAATAGTGGAAACTTTAGGATCTAACCCTACCGAAAGATAATCAAGCGCAACCTCCATTATATTCTGTCTGACTTTTTCGGGGTTATCAAAATTATCCGTCAAAGCCTGAGCATCAGCTATCATTATAAAAATATTTTTATACTTGCCTGAGTTTTGCAACTCTACTCTTCTTTTTAATGAACCGACATAATGCCCCAAGTGTAGTCTGCCGGTCGGTCTGTCACCTGTTAAAATAGTTTTTTCCATATTTTATCTCCGAAATCTTCAATTATTATTGTATTATAATATTATAAAATTATTTATAAAAGTATTGCGAGCCGATTTTTTTATATTATTATAAATTATACATCAGCTGAAACGGATTATGAAATGAATATACAACCTGTATCGTCCCGAAATCGTACTACTTCCCAAAAATACTCCGGTTTACAGAATTTTGAAGCCAGAGTCGATAAAAGTTTTACCCGTTTTTATGAGGTAAATGAAAAACGAATGCCGGTTACTCTAAAAAATTATATTGCCGGTATTACGGACTTTACGCTTATAACTCCGATTTCTGCTATGAAAAAGGCTTTTGAATATTTAGAGCTGGCAAGAAATGTAAAAGACATAAAAGAAATTTTTCCGGATGAACCCTTATTCAAAAATTTAATAGAACCGCAAGAATCAAAAACCGGGAACGGAATTATCGGGCTTATTAAACAGGACGAAGAGATATTGGCCCTTAGCGGACAAAGTGTTCTGAAAGATAACATAGACTTAACTACTTATCTTGTAAAAAAGATTTTTTTAGAGAACAAAACAATTAGAGAAATTAATGAAGATTTGGATAAGGATTTGCACGAAGATTTTAAATCGGACTTTAAATTTAAAAATCCTGACGGACAATATGTCCACAAATCGACTCTTAGTGCTCTCGGTATAAAATCCCCAAATCCGGAATACCGAAATTCATTACGGTTTACAGATGAAGCCTATGCCGATATGGTGGGTGAAAAAGTTTCAGCCGGATTGCTGAATTTTTGGGAGTCTATGCCGGAGGAAGAAAGAACTGCAAGGGCAAAAAAATCAATATCAAGTTTTGAAAACTGGTGGAATTCTCTATCTAAAAATGAAATTTTAGACAGAATTGCAAGGCAAATTTCTACATTAGATATGCTAAAGGAATATAAATCTTTTAAAAGGGCCGAAATCAAAGCTGAGACAAAATTAAATGAAAAACAGGAACCTGTCATAAATTCAAAAAAAACACATACAAAGTCTGCAAAACTAAGCAGTGATGAACTTTTTCTCAAATGGGCATCAAATAATTTAAAAATATATCTTGCCAATATGTCGGAAGCTGATAAGGACAGTCTGCATATAAAACGTATGCAGCATCTTGTTTCCCGCTGGGCCCAAATGTCACCGGGAGAACGCACTGAATATATTTCAAAAATGAAATCCGGTCTGGAACCTCTGAAATTTGCAATGATTGATGCTTGGAACCATAGCCTGGAGGTTATTAAAGATTTATCAGCACATATGAAAGCTAATCAGATATACAAACCCGCTGATTTGTTGTATTCATCGGAAGAATTTAGTGAATTCCAATCAAAAGTTATGACTGAATTTTGGAACAGCCACCCGGAGCATGCAAAAAAACTCGGAAAAAATATTACTCTCGCCAATGAGAAAATAAATATGGCAATTTCCAGAGGAACCTTTGAAGCTTTAAAAAAGCAAATAATACGTGACAAAAATCAGAGAATAAAAGATTTACAAAAATATAAAATTAATACTGATATCCGGCCGGCTGAGCTATCTTCCGAAATGGAAGAATTTAAGAAGTTATACCTTTCATTGCATTCAGAATACAATTATTTGCCTAAAAGCTATGTAGATGAATATTTTGCAGCATTAGAGAGTAATCTTACAAGCGAAGAAATTAGTGCAGGTATTAATAATATGAAATCAGGTTCTATCAGTAACCTAAGTAATAGCGATTTGGATTATATCTATAGTACTACAGTGAAAGAAAATTCTTTGTGTTCGGGAAATAATCGTGCATTGGAAGCTAGTCTTGCAAATACTCTATATTCCTGCACATCAAACCCTGCAGTTTATTCGTTGTCTCACAAAGAATTGAAAACAGCTTTGTCACAGCTTTTGGACCAAAAATCAACTATATATGTTTATTCACAAGAAAAAGATAAAACTTTGAAATTTACGGTAAACAAATTTGATATCAGCAAAGAAAAAATTGAAAATCTTTATAATTTGTATAAGCAGCCGCTAACTAACGAAAACTTAAATGAAATTGCAAGAGTATATTTTGATTCAAACGACAATTCTTATGATGATTTGATTGAATATTTAAAAACATACGGAAAATCCCTCAATATTTTATTTTCTGAAAAAAGTATTTTTCCTGCAGAAGTCAAAACAGAAATGTTTAACAAATTTATTCATAATATGCCGGAAGAGGTTGTAAAAAATAATAAGTGTGTGTATTCCGGCATGGAAAAACCTTTTGAATTCGAAAAAACACTTCAAATAGCATTATCAAATGAAAGCCGCGAATTGAGTTTCTTGCCGCAAAAGCTTAGGGATGAGTATCTGGATAATGTTCTTAAATGTATGCGGAAGTTACTGAATCCGCTGGATGCAAAAGGAATGGATTCCGAGTCCGGTATGGTTTTTGTTCATAAATTTGAACTTCCGCAAGATTTACAGTTGAAAGTTCTCGCGGCTGAGACTGCTCTGGGAGATATTTTTTATGAGTCGACAAGGGATCCGTACGGTTATGAGATGCATCTGGAATCTTTTGCTGCTCCCGTAAACTATTTAAAAACTCAAAAACATTATCCTGCAGAATTTCATTTCAAAATTGATGAATTGCAAGATGAAGCAAGAAATTTTACCGCTCAAAAAAGATTTAATCTCAATAGCTTAACCCAGCGTTATTTCAAGTATTATAACGAGTTAAGAGAATTTATGGCAGCAAAACATGAAGAGCCTGTTGATATTATGGATTTAGTTTACATTCTCAATCCGGATGAAAATTTTGAAGCAAAAGACGAAGCTCTTATCAACAAAATTACTGTTTTTTACGATATTAAGTTTGTTTAGTTAACTGTTATTCTATATGTCTGATAATTTTGTTTGCCCAAAATACTTAATAATCAGGCTTCCTGAAAGAAATTATTAATCAGTACTGGTATATTGTCCTACTGTGTAATCGACAGGTCTATTTGAGAAATTAGTATTAATTGTATGAGGAAATACAAATGTTTATTTTTAATTATAATACTAATTTCTTTACCTGTTTTTGCAAGTGACATTCAAATTGATAACTTTGACGAACTGATTGTCTCTACACCGTTAAATGGCGATATTTTAACATTTACAAACGATCTTGATTCGACTTCATCAATTGGAGACACTTTTGA
>CALUVJ010000037.1 GCA_944324195.1 Candidatus Gastranaerophilales bacterium | reverse complement strand
TAAGTGCGCCTGGAGACTCTGCCGAGCAAAAGGTGACTAAATGTCACGTTTTGCGAGAGGTAAGAAGCCCATTCTTGTGAAACAAGAATGCGGGTTCGACTCCCTAAGTTATAAATAAAGAAAAAAGTAAGTGCGCCTGGAGGGAGTCGAACCCACGGCAGACAAGGTTTAGGAAACCTCCGCTCTATCCTACTGAGCTACAGACGCATGTTGTTATAACTTTTGAAACGGCTCCGCTCGAAAAACCTGCTCGTATCGCTCACGCGACACGACACTGTTTTTCTCGTCTCCACCTCGCTCGCATTCGCTCACTCGGCTTGCCCATTGCTCGCCGCAAGGCACTGAGCTACAGACGCTTACTTTTTCTGCAGAAAAAGTAAGCAAAAAGACTTTTCATATTTTTGACTTCTTCTACAAACTTCGCTCTTTTAGTATACAAAAAGCAATTTGCCTTGTAAAGCATTAATAAAAATGTTAAAATAGTACTAGGATGAGAAAGAGCAAGAAAAAGATTTTAACAATTCTTCCGGAGAGTATTGGCGGAAGGCTTACGATGAGCAGTATCATTAATGGTTTTGAGCAAAATGACTGCAATGTTATTGTATATGATGAATTATTTGATAAAAATCTAAAACAGGTTCTTAGGAGAAAATTTGATTATATTTGCGGGTATGATTATTCAGGGTTAAAAATTAAAGTCGATAATCATCTTAAAGTTCCGTCTATCAACTATTTTTCAGACGATTTAAGGAGTAAAACTTCCGGTCCGGAGTGGGAAAAATATCTTCCGTATCTTGAAGATGATGACAATTTTACATTCTACTGGGATAAGGTGCTTACAGGTTATGAATCTTTCAAAAACATAACTTATCTTCCTCATTTTGTTAATTTTGATGTTTATAAAGATTTAGGCACAACTCCGGAGTACGATATAATGTTTGCAGGCCGTTTAGATACAGATTATCGTTTAAGTTTTTTTGAAGAACTTGTCAACAAACTCCCTCATCTCAATATAGCCTGGTTTGCAATTGACAGGCACTACAGAGACGCAAGAGAAAGAGCTCTTTATCCGGAATTAATTGACTTATGCTATCGTGGTTTTATCGATAATGAAGAAGATATGGCAAAAGAAATTAATAATTCTAAAATCATATTTAACATGCATTCTCAAGGAATTTCTTCACTCAATTACCGGACATTTCAGACTATTGCCTGTAAACGGCTTATGATAAGTGATTACAGAGAAGAGCTTGCTCTATTTGAAGGCCATTTGCCTTTCTATGAAGATTTTTCCGACTTAATTTTTAAAATTGAAAGTTACTTAGAAGATGTTGATGCTTATAAACGTGTAACTGAAGAATGCTGGAAAATTGTGAAACAGAGCCACAATTCCAAAGACTGCACGAGATATATGCTTAAAATTGTTGAGGGGAAAAATTAGTTTAGAAGTTTAGGAGTTGAGAAGAAATTAAATTACACTCATGCATAACAATCTATTAACTTCTCCTAAACTCCTAAACTTCTCCCCTTCTAAACTTTTTATCCTACCTGCTCAGAGCTTTCGATACAATGATATACAAGTTAACCATCATAAATCCCAGAAACATTCCCGCAACGACGTCTACCGGATAATGCACACCGAGCCAGAGCCTGGAAATGCCGACAAGTAATATCCAGAGACCGAATAAGATTGTTAAAAAATATCTCCAAAAATCAGATTTTGCATAATGTAAAACGAGGTAGATTAATATTCCGTAAAAACACATGGTTGTAGAGGAATGGCCGGACGGAAAACTAAACCCTGAATAAACACAAGGGCGTTCTCTGCAAACAAAATTCTTTATAAAATCAGTAAGAACATAGCAAGCTTGAGTAAAAAAGATTAGAAGAAAAGCTTTCATGTATCTTTTTTCGGAAATCAAAACGCTTCCTGCTGCAATTTGCGGCCATATCATGTGATAAGAGCGGCCAAATTCCGTAATAAAAGTTGCAACATATACTGGATAAGGTGAAAGCGCAAGGCGGATTGAATGCAAAACATTTGCATCAAATTTTGTCAGCCCGGGCATATAAAGCACAAGCACCGTAAGCGTTACAAACACTACGACAGATACTATTACATAATTCCAGTTTAGCGCAACTCCGTATTCCTTCTGACGGCTCATTTTTTTCCCTTTCAAAATAGTTTAGCAGTTTAGCAGTTTAGGAGTTGAGGAGTTGAGAAGAATTTATATTATATTTATTTCTTCTAAACTCCTAAACTTCTCCCCTTCTAAACTTACCTATATTCCACCTTTAAGTTTCAGCATTACATCCAGCATTTTATTTACTCCTGTCATTACAAGCGGTGAAATTTCGCTTACACACAATGCAAAGAAGAACAGAGCGGAGACAACGGCTATCAGTTTTTGAATATCAGAAAACATAAAGACTTTTTTACCTCTATACTCATCAATACCCTGGTATTCGTCCGTAAAAGGTTTTACCGGGAATTTCTCTTCAATTTTTTCTATAACATTTGCGTATTTGATTTTAATAAGCGTATTATAAGAATCAACGTTCATCCACCATAGAGCGCTTACAGAGACTCCCAGGAGTGCAAAAATGAGTGTTGCGGATATTTTATTTAGAAAAACGATATTGCCTGTATAAATTAGTGCAATTATAATAACAAAAATTGCAGCCATATAAAATTTATTGGTTCTAAAGTTTCTGTCAATGAAATTTTCTTTTTGTTCGCAATATGTTTTATATTCTTCAAATATCAGCTCTTCTCTGTCCATTTAAGTTCTCCTATTTTTAGTTATTGTTGGGTTAGTAAACCCAACCTACATTTTTATATATTTTATTTAATTGTCAAGTTTTAATATGTAGGTCGGCTTTACTAAGCCGACATTAACTTTATACCTCTTCGCCGCGCTGAATTCTTACTTCTTTCATCAAATCGTCAAATTCCTTTTCATCCAGCGTTTCTTTTTCAAGAAGATTTTTAGAAATATATTCAAGCATATCTCTGTTATCGCTTAGAAGTTGTTTTGCTTCTTCATACTGTTTATCAACAATTTTCTTAACTTCTTTATCAATATCTGCAGCGATTTCTTCGGAGAAATCTCTTGTGTTGCCGAAATTTCTGCCCATAAAGATATGTTCCTGCTCTTTTCCGTAAGCAAGATTACCCATTTTATCGCTCATACCGTAAGTTGTAACCATGCTTCTTGCAAGAGCGGAAACTTTTTCCAAATCGTTTGAAGCGCCGGTTGTTACGTTATCTTTTCCGTAAATAAGTTCTTCTGCAACACGTCCTCCGAGAATCATTGTAATGCGGTCCAAAAGCTGATTTTTGCGCATAGTCAAATGATCTTTTTCGGGGAGTGTAAGCGTTATACCAAGTGCCATACCTCTCGGTATAATTGATACCTTATGCAGCGGATCGCAGTTTTTGAGAAGTTTTGCAAGCAGTGCATGCCCGACTTCGTGGTATGCGGTATTTTCTTTTTCTTCATCGGAGATAATTCTGCTTTTCTTTTCCGGTCCTGCCATAACTTTATCTATAGCCTCTTCAAGATCCGGCATTTCAATTTCAGATTTATCATGCCTTGCAGCAAGCAGAGCGGCTTCGTTTAGAAGGTTCTGTAAATCGGCACCGGTAAAGCCCGGGGTACGTTTTGCAAGAGTTTTTAAATCGACTTCTTTTGCAAGCGGTTTGTTTTTTGCGTGAACATTCAAAATCTGTTCTCTTCCGAGTACGTCAGGTTTATTGATAACAATTTGTCTGTCAAATCTTCCCGGTCTTAAAAGTGCATTATCTAAGATATCCGGTCTGTTTGTAGCTGCAAGAATTATGATATTTGTATTTTCGTCGAATCCGTCCATTTCAACAAGGAGCTGGTTAAGTGTTTGTTCTCTTTCATCGTGACCGCCTCCAAGTCCTGCGCCTCTCTGACGTCCTACTGCATCGATTTCATCAATAAAAACAATACAAGGCTGGTGTTTCTTTGCCTGTTCAAATAAGTCTCTTACACGGGAAGCGCCGACACCTACAAACATTTCAACAAAGTCTGAGCCGCTAATGGAGAAGAACGGAACACCTGCTTCTCCTGCTACAGCTTTTGCCATAAGGGTTTTACCTGTACCAGGTGCGCCGACTAACAGGACGCCTTTAGGAATCTTTGCGCCGAGTTTTACGTATTTGTCGGAATGCTTTAAGAAATCAACAATTTCTTCAAGCTCTTTTCTTTCTTCATCAATACCTGCAACGTCAGCAAAAGTCGTCTTGACTTTATTATCCATCAGCATTTTGGCTCTGCTTTTCCCGAACGATATAGCCTGAGCACCGCCTGCCTGAATAGATTTTATAATGAGCATAATAAATCCGAGCACAAGCAGTATTGTAATCAAGGATGAACCCATACTTAGCGCCGAGCTGGAGTCATTTGCCCGTTTTGCGCTAACTTCTACGTTATTTTCTTCAAGTTTTTTGAGCACGTCAGAGTTTTCAGGCAGAAGAACTTTGTATTGTAGTTTCGGCGGTTTAACCTCGCCGTACAAAGGGTTTGTATTAGATTTTTTAGTCTCCGGCTGATTTACAGGAAGTGCTATAAGAGAGTCTTTTCCGATATCAACACTCTTAATCTCTTTGTTTTCAACCTTTTGTAAAAAATTTGTATATGACAACTCCTGAGTGCTTGAAGTTGGCCCTGAAAACAGCATTGAAACAAATGCTAAAACCATAATACCCAAGATAACGTACATCCCGATTGATTGATTTTTATTCATAGTTCTCCTTCTCTCCTGTTATTTCATTATAACAGAAAAAGTATATCTGGTAAATTAAGCTTGAATGTAACTTTTTGTTTACAAAAAATCAATTTTTCAGGAAAAAAATACTTTTTATATTTAAGGGATATTACAAAACATGGTCGCACATAATTTCTGGAACAATTTCACACACGGTTTTATGCACGGAGTATTTAACAATAATCCGTTTTTTGGCTGCATGAATTGGGGCTGGTCGTTTAATAGCTGGTGTAATCCCTTCAACAGCTGCTTTTCGCCTTTCCCTGCAATGATGTATACGTATCCCGTGATGTCCCCCGCAAGCATTTTTCCTTTAATGCCAAATATCTCGATGCCGCCTATGCCGGATTTTACTATTGATGTAAACAAACTTTTTCCTACAGATAAGTGGACAGGACCATCTTATTCTGAGTTTAATTTTGGCGACATATTTGAAAAAAATTCAAAAAATGAACAAAATAATAATGTAATTCCAAAGATTTCTATTCAAAATACGGATTATACGTTCAGTTTTATCGGACAGAATTATAGTGAAGCACCTAAGACACGCACTCCAAAAATATCAAATAATTCTTCCGCAGCATCTGCAGCCGGTTATAGAGCATCGTCCGCAGGAAGCTCTTCAGCGCTTGCAAGTCTTAAGGGCAAACACTGGACAGAGATGACAGACGAAGAAATGAAACTGGTCTACGGTAATTACACCAGAGACATAACAAAACTTTATGAAGGAACTGCTGAAGACTTGAATGAATATCTGCGCGGTAAAGGTGTTCTGGAAGGTCAGGGACAAGCATTTATTGATGCTCAGAGAAGGTACGGCATCAGTGCGGCAGTTTTAATCGGCATAGCAATGAACGAATCAACCGGCGGCCAAAGTAAAAATGCAAGAATGAGAAATAACATCGGAGGAGTTCGTATCCCGGGAACTACAACTTTTAAAACGTACAGTTCGGTTGCGGAATGTATAAATGACATGGCACGATTTTTAAATTCAGGATATGTAAATAATAAAGGCAGGGCATTAACAAAACTCTATCAAGTTAACGCTAAATATTGCCCTAGCTCCGATTATACGGACAAAGACAATATAAATTCGTTTTGGGCACGAAATGTTGAAAAATACGTATCAGAAGTAGAAACTGCTCTAGTTTAAATATTGTAAGCAATAAATCTGCAAAGCTCAATTATTTTTTCCGGGTAAATTCCTATTAAAAGCGTAATTGCTGCAGTTACAACGAGTACAAACTTTTGTGAAAACACCGGATTGAGTTTCGGAATTTCCGTATTTTTGTCACATCTTTCAAAAAGCGGCATAAGGATTTTTAAATAGTAATAAAGTGCTGCAACTGTCAGTATTAAGAGTATTAAAAGAAACGGAACAAAGATTAAGCCGGAACTTGCAATTGCCGTAAAAAGATAAATTTTTGCAACGAATCCGGAAGTTATCGGGAATCCTGCAAGAGCAAGGACTGAAAATGCATACGCGCCTGTAAGCCCGTGGTTATTATAAAAAAGACCTTTAAAACTTCTCACGTCCATATCGTATTTATCGGAACAAATGTTCAAAAATGCAAATGCCGAAATGTTCATCAATACGTAGCAAAGCAGATAGAATATTACCGTTGAGAGATTGTAAACCGACACAAGGCAAGCCGCAAGAAGAACGTATGAAGAGTTAGCCGAAGCAGAGCAGGCAAGAATTGCTTTAACGTTGTTTTCACGAATAGCATAAGTATTTGCCCAGAATGCCGTTACAAGAGCGATAATAGCAATTACAAAAGTCAATTCAAAACTGTTTGAGAGCGGGAAAACAAGCAGCCTGCATACAATACCGAAAACCGCGAGTTTCGGTATTGTAGATAAGAACGCAAGAACAGATGTCTCTGTTCCTTTATAAACATCAATAACCCAGTTAGCAAACGGGAATACCGCAAGCTTTGAAATCAAACCCAGTACAATCATTATTGCGGAGATTGAATACATAATTGACGGATCCTGACTCATAACAATTTCATAAATTTCAGATAAATTTAGAGAACCGGTAATTCCGTATAGGTAGGAAACTCCAAATAGAAAAACACCCGAAGATATTGCGGAAGTAAGCAAATATTTAAAAGAAGCTTCCTTTGAGTAATATCCTTTTGCCGCAGCAATCAAAAAATAGGTTGAAAAACTCAGAATTTCAATTGATACGAAAAGCGTTATAAAATCGTTTGCGGAAATAATATTCATCGCCCCGAATATTGCCGTAAGCAAGACTGCCTGAAAAGTATATGCATTTCCTTTAATTGTTTTAATAAGATTCCTGCTGAGCAGTGCCGTCAAAAATCCGCATACAAGTATAAGAAAGTCAAACAAAAGAGTATAACTGTCAGACATCAAAGAATCTTTGAATGCAAAATACTGCGGCTCGGTCTGCACGGTAGAAAGTAAAATTATGCTCAAAGATATTCCGATTACTGATACAAGTCTTGCGTAGCGGTAAAGTCTCGGAGATAAAACCAGGCTTAAAACCAGCTGCAGAATTATGAATCCTGCAAGCGATATATGCGGTAATAAAATATTGAAAATATCTTTTAGCATTCTGAACCTTTCTTTTTCCAGTGAATAGTGAGGAGTGAATAGAGATTAATGGCTTGTCATCATGGAGAGGAGAACTTGCGGGAAGATTCCGAAAATTACAAGCCCCGCAAGAGTGGATGCCAGAACTATAAATTCGTGGACAGTTATATCGTTAACTTTTTCAAACTCCTGCGGAAGCTCTCCGAAAAAGCTTTTATGTAAAAATTTGAGCATATAGCAAGAACTTATTATAAGGAGCGGGAGCGAGAATACAGCCGCAAACTTTAACACGTCCGAAAAATCAGCATTTAATGAAGCTATAATTGTCATAATTTCACTTACAAACGGAGCAAAAGCAGGTATTCCGATTGAAGCAAGTACAATCAAAGCTGCAAAACCGAACAACCTCGGCATCACAGTTGCAATTCCGGATAAAGTGTTTATATCTCTTGTTTTGCATCTCAAATAAACAATACCCGCAATCATAAATAACCCGCAGGTTACAAGAGCATGCGCCACCATATGGAAAACAGAGGCAGAAAGCCCTATTTGATTTATTGCGCAGAGACCTAAAAGTATAAGCCCCATATTTGAAATGCTTGAATACGCTACAATTCTCTTGATATCAGTTTGAGCATAAGCAACAAAAGCCGTATAAATAATATTTATTAGTGCAAAAACGGCTAAAATAGGTGCTATTGTGATAAACGCATCCGAAAGTGTCTGATAATTGAATCTAAAAATACCGTAAGCACCGGTTTTTAAAAGAATTCCCGCAAGTACCATACTGACAGGTGTCGGAGCATTTGTGTGAGCATCCGGAAGCCAAGTATGTAAAGGAATTATAGGCAGTTTTACCCCAAATCCTATTAGCAAACATACCGATATTATGATTTGTAAGTATTCCGGAAGCCTTGAAGAATTAATATCAGTAAAACTTGCTGATAAAATTCCGTTGGAAATGTAGTTTCCGTAATGCAAAAGCAATATCCCGAGAAGCATTATCATACTGCCTAAAAACGTAAATAATACAAATTTTACAGCGGAATTTTGGGCTCTTTTTGCTTCATCTGCAGTGTCAAAACCTTTCCATTTACCCCCTATTAGGAAGTATGCCGGAATCAGCTCCAACTCCCAGAACAGGAAGAAAACAAACATATCGCCTGCCGTAAAAATCCCGAGAATAGCGCTTTCAAGAAGCAAAAGCATTGAATAATAGAACTTGTGGTTCTCTCTTATGTTAAATTTACTTGCAAAAGATGAAATAAGGAAAACAAAAGATGTGAGCATTACAAGTATCATTGAGATATTATCAATTTTAAAAATAAATTTCACGCCCATAGACTGAATCCAATCCAGCCCGAAAAAATGAATTTGGCTTATGTAAGGATTTGCCGGATCAAAAAGTGCCAGCATCAGAATTGAGTACAGAAAATGCAGACCAAAAACCGACTTTGAGAACCTTCTTACGACAATTTCATTTCTTGTAAACAAGGGCGATATCACTAACATTGATATCACAAGCGGCATAAATATTAAAAACGGTATTGACAAAAGTTTTTCCATATTTCTCCTTTAGCTTATTTGATTTATCATCACTGTATACCCAATTATTACGAGACATAAAACAACCGTCACAATTATAAAAGCGTATGCATTATAGTTTTGTACATTTCTGCTCTGCAGTTTTCCGCCCCATTCGGAGAGTTTCTTTGCACAGTCTGCAGTCAGAGTTACTGTTCTATTCATTATATTAGTTTCTATCAGATTAACAAGTTTTACATCAAATTTTGCAAACCAAATAAGAGGTCTATAGTCGGCTAAGATTTTAGTGTCAATAAAGTTTGCCGTATTTGATATAATGTCATAAATTCTTGTTAAAACATTGTTATAAAATTTTTCAAGCAGCTTGGGTGTTTGAGAAAATTGGGTAAGCAGATTTTTTGTATGAAGAAAATAAACTGCCGCCCAGCCTGCAAGTGCTGCCCAGAAAGGCTCTGCAACTTTGTATGAAACTTTTTCTCTTATAAAGAAATAGAAAATAATATTCAGAAGAAATAAAAACGCAATCGGAATATATTCAAAAGTGTCAATTCTGTTAACAAGGTTTTTGTCTTTTATCATTACAAGAGAAATTCTCATTATATAGAAAGCTGTCATAAAAGCAATTATACAGTATAAAACAGATAAAATTGTGTTACTTTGAATTGATACAAACAAAAATTCTTTTGATACAACGCCGGAGAAAATAAGTCCGGAAAGACTTAAGCCGCCTAGCAGAAAAGTTACGTAGTTAACATAATTTTCATTCTTATCGAGTGATAAAAATAGCATTGATTTGATAAATGCGTGCGCAATTAGAAATATTAAAGCAGCTTTTATATTTAAAACTCCTACCGCTAAAAATATTAGCCCTAAATTTGCGGAGGTTGAATAGGCAAGAACTTTTTTAGGGTGAGTTTCAATTGAAGCAAGAATTGAGCAAATAAGCGCCGTTAAAATTCCGAGTCCTGAAATTATGTACATTAGCGGCTCTTCCAGAGTAAACATCGGCACAAGCCTTATTAATAAATAGGCTCCCGCAACAACCATTGTAGCAGAATGTAAAAGTGCGCTTACCGGAAGCTTCGCTTCCATAGCATCCTGCAGCCAAGTATAAAACGGAAACTGGGCCGATTTTACTGCAGCGCCTATGATAAATAAAATACAAATTAAGTAATAGAGCGGAGTAGAGGTATACGCGGATATAATTGTTGATATTGCGTTCATATCTTCAAAAGAAAGCGTTGCAAAAGACAGATTTCCGCCATAAGAAAACATAGTGTAAGAGGAGAAAATAATAGCGCTGATTAAGGCCGTATCACCGACTCTGTTCATCAAAAATACGCGTCTTGAAGCTTCTGATTTTTCTTTATTTTTGTAATCAAATCCTATAAGAAGGTATGACATAACCCCTACGAGTTCCCAGAAAAAATACATCTGGAATAAATTCGGACTGAATAAAAGACCTGCCATTGAAAAGTTAAACATATTTAAATATGCAAAAAATCTGTATTTTTTCGGCTCATCCTTCATATAAGAAACAGAAAATAATTGAACGAAAAAACTCACCAGAAACAGGACGAGTGCAATTATTAGTGAAAGCTTATCAACATGCAATCCGCATTCGAGAGTAAAATTATTAATTTTTATAAACGGTAATGTTTGTTCTATTACATTATCAAGCCTGACTAAACTCACCGAGCATAGAAGCGCTCCAAGAAAAGAAGAAAGAAGAGTGAGAGAATAGATTATTCTGTTATTAACATATACGGCAAAAAATCTTGCACTCATTATGATTAAAAATATCCAGAGCGGAAGCAGAAGTATTAAATATATGTTATCTAAAATTAAATCTGTCAATTCTTTTTCCTTTCTATTTTGGTGAAGAGTGAAGTGTGAAGAGTGAAGAGAATCGCTTTGCCTCATGTTTCACGACTGAAATATTTCCCCTGTCACTGCGAGAAAATCTTTGATTTTCGTGGCAGTCCATTTTTTAACTTTGACTTGTCGGGTGACATCGCTTGTCATTCTACGTTTGTTTTGATTCTCCCAGTCACCCTCTGCTGACTTTGCTACAAGCTGGCTGCGCTGCCGCTGGATTGCTTCGTCGCTTTCGCTCCTCGCAATGACATTAGGCATATCCTCCCGCGCCCAACCCTTCACGCACTTACAAATCACTAAATTTTTCAATATTATCGCTCTCCTTTTTCTGATACATAAGGTAGAAAAGATACAGTGCAACTGCGAGTTCTACTGCTCCTATTCCTACGTAAAATAAAGATATAATATATCCGTCAAAGCGTATATTATCACAAAATGCCGCGAAAGTTATAAAATTAATATTTACCCCGAGAAGCATTATCTCTATTGAGATTAAAACTTTTATAACATTTTTTACAAGAACCGAGCCTAAGAGTCCTATTAAGAACAACAGAAGTCCTATAAATAAATAATGATACATGGTTATTTCCATTATTTTTCACCTCCTCTGCTGCGTTTTAACCCTCTATGCCGATGCACTCCGAGCATTCCGAGCCCCGCAATAACTATAGTAAGCAAAAGCGACACAAGTTCAAACGCCCAAACATATTCTATAAATAAAGCTCTTGCAAAAGTTCTTATCGTATCAAATGAATTTACCTGTAATACATCGGAAGGGTTAAAAGTATCCGGCATAATAACAAGCGACATCATAATAAGGTAAATAAATGCCAGTATAAAAATTCCCGCACAAAGCGGCAAAAATAACGACAGTGTACGCTTACTTTTAACGTTTGTTTTCCCTCCGCCAAACATTATAGAAAGTCCGATAAGAACCGGTACCGCAAATCCATAAATTGCAGCCTGAATTATTGCATTGTATTCTGAGCCCAAAACATAGAAAAACAACGCACCGAAAAAGAAAACCACAATTGATGAAAGAAGCGAATAAACGACATTTTTTGCAAACAGACACAAAAGTGCAAACAGAATTATAAATACGGAAGCTGAATAAAAAATTACAGGATTATCAATCATCAGCACCTCCTTTGTCTGTGTGAATAATTGCAGAATCTGTCATTGTGAACGTAGTGAAGCAATCCATTTTTCCGCAGGTATAAGATTGCCGTGTCGCTAAAGCTCCTCGCAATGACATTATATTTTTATTTGCTTTTTTACTATTGTTTTGTTTTTTATTCATAATACTTCTATATATCAAAGTCCTTATAAGAAAGAATTAAATTTTCTTTATTATCTGTCGCAAGTTCGTATTCTTTTGTCATCTTAATAGCACCTTTCGGGCAGTAAAAAGAACAGTTTCCACAAATTATACATTTTTTTAAATCAAACTTGTATTCTGTAACTTTTCCGTTTTCGTCTTTAGAAAAACTTATAGCGCCTGTCGGACAAACCTTCTGGCATATTCCGCACCCTACACAGCCGTTTACGGAAGGTTTGCCTCTGAATACATTATTTAATGCCCGTCTCTTTTCCGGATATTCAAGAGTAACCGGCCGTTTAAACAAATGTTTAAAAACGACAAACAAACCTTTAAATAAATTTATAGTTCCTTTTATTAGCATTTACCCTCATTTAATTACTACTGTATAATTTTTAGTTTTTCCGGTTATTGTTGGGCAAGTATGCCCAACCTACTTTTTCTTAGTCACTTAATCACTCAGTCACTTAGTCACTTTCTAATCCCCTACCCTCCTCCGGTAAATTTTATCATAACCGCAATAAATAAATTCAATATAGAAATCGGAAGAAGATATACCCACGAAAATTTCAACAGATCAAACGATGCAAGCCTTGGAAGCGTCGCCCTTATCCATATCATAATAAATACGAGTACAGAAGCTTTCAACAGCAGCCAGAATGCCTGCTCAAAATAAATTAAGAAGGATGAACCGAACAGGTATTTTCCGAACGGTGAAAGATATCCGCCCAAAAATAAAATTGATATAAACATTGAGTTTGCAAAAAGCATAGCGTACTCGCTCAGATAAAATATTGCAAATCTCATGCCGGAATACTCGGTATTATAGCCGCAAATCAATTCGCTTTCCGCTTCCGGTAAATCAAACGGACAGCGGTTTAATTCCGCAAGAATACAGATAAATAATATTATAAATCCGAGAATATTCGGGAAGATAAACCAGCCGGAGAACCAGAATTTAGAAGTTTGTGCAAGAGTAATTCCGGTTAAATTCATTGAAGATGCAAGAACTACGGATGATAAAATTACAAACGTCATCGGAAGTTCGTAGCTCAAAACCTGTGCAATGCTTCTTGCAGCACCGAACAGGGAATACTTGTTATTACTTGCCCAGCCCGCTAAAAATATACTCAAAACCGGAAATGCCGCAAGAATTAAGTATAAAATTACGTTTGTACTTGTATTTACAAAAGTAAATTCCGAACTGTAAGGTATTATCCCGAGCGCCGCAAACATCGGTACAAACACAAGAACAGGAGCAAGATTAAAAAGAAACCTGTCCGCCTTATCCGGAGTAATATTTTCCTTGCACAAAAGTTTAAATGCATCTGCTAAAGTCTGCAAAAGTCCCCACCAGCCGACTCTGTTTGGGCCTTTTCTCTGGGTGAAGAATCCGAGTAATTTTCTTTCGACCAGCACCAGAGCAAGTACAACGACCAAAAGCGCTGCCGCAATTATGCAGAACGGTATAAAATAATACGTAATATCTCCGAAAAGTTTCGGAATATTATGTCTTTGCAAAAATTCTATATACAAGAAGTAAAGATAATTCATTATTTATCCGCCTCCGGTAAAATTATATCAAGAGACCCGGCTATTGCTATAGCGTCATTCAGGTATTCTCCGACTAAAAGTTTTCTCAACAGATTAACCGAATAGTAAGACCCCGTTCTCCATTTAAGCCTATATGGTTCTTTTTCTCCGGTTGAGCGGACAAAGCAGCTTGCGATACCTCTTGGCGCTTCAATGTCTGCATAGTAGTCACCCTCAGGAAGTTTTAAATTAATCGGGTTAATGAGTTTCTGTTCAAGAGGTGATGATTTTTTCAGGTAATCGAGCGCCTGGCGGACAATTTTCATACTCTCTTTTATCTCCATCACTCTTGCCCGATATCGTGCCATTGAATCCTTCTCTTTTAAAATAACTTTTCCGATATCAAAACCTTTATATAAATAATCCTGTTCTCTATAGTCAAAATCTATTCCGCTTGCTCTCAAATTTACGCCTGTTATAGCGTAGTTAAGCGCAGTTTCTTTTTCCAAAACACCTTTATTTACAACTCTTCTTATAAAAATAGAATTCTTTTCTATAAGCTTTTCGTAGTCATCAAGTTTTGAAGGCAAAACGGACAGAATTTCTTCCACATCTTCAAGATAGTCAATATCCCTTCTGACTCCGCCAAACACAAAATAATTGTACATCATCCTCTGTCCGGAAATCTTTTCAAAATATCTCAGAATCATTTCCCGCTCGCGAAATGTATAGAAAAACGGCGACGTTGCTCCGAGATCCATCAAAAACATTCCAATCCACAGAATATGCGACGCCATACGATTAAGTTCCAATAGCATTACCCTTATTACACGGACTTTTTCAGGAAGTTCGGCACATAGAGCCTGTTCAACTATTCTGCACAAAAGTTCCGAATAAAAAAATCCCGCAAGATAATCAACTCTGTCAACCGTCGGAAGATACTGAATATATGACATTTGTTCCGCCATCTTTTCCATCCCTCTGTGCAAATACCCGATATCAGGTTCGCAGGAGAGAATTTTTTCTCCGTCAAGTTCAAGAACCAGTCTCAAAACCCCGTGTGTTGAAGGATGCTGTGGGCCAAGATTTAATTTAAGAGTCGTTATCGTCATTCCAGCACAACCTCGTATCATCCTGCACATAATCTTTTCTTAACGGATGCCCTTCCCAATTTTCAGGCATGTATAACCTCTTTAACTTATCATTTCCAATAAATTTTATTCCAAAAAGATCATATATTTCATTTTCATCCGCTTTTGCAGATTCAAATATATCAACTACACTCTCTGCTCTATCCTTTACATATATTGAAATAAGCAAATTCTCTTCATCAATTGTGGAATACAAATGATAAACCAGCTCCACTAACCCGTCTTGATTATGAATTGCGATAATTTCTTTCAGCATATCATAAGGATAATTCTCCGTAACAAATTTTATTACATCATGTAATCTTGATTTTATTAATATTTTATTTCCTCTAAGTTCGCAATCTGCAAACACTTCGCAAAACTTATTCCAATCCATCATGACCTCCTTTTTTGATTAGAATATCTCCATCCTCAACAAGTTTTAAGTCATGTGAATTTACAAACTCTTGCCTGGTAAGAATTGATTCTTTTTTTATTTTATTTTGCAACTTTCTTATAGCATCCAAAAGCGCCTCAGGACGCGGAGGACACATAGGCAGATAAATATCAACCGGAATAATCTTATCAATACCTTTTATTACAGAATATGATGTTTCTGCAAACATCCCGCCGCCGCAGGTACATGCCCCCATTGCAATAACATACTTCGGCTCCGGCATTTGCTCATACAATCTCTGCAAAACCGGTGCCATTTTATGCGTTATCGTTCCCGCACATATCAATAAATCTGCCTGGCGCGGCGAACCTCTAAAGACTTCCGAGCCGAAACGGGCAATGTCGTTGTCAGATGCAACTGTCTGCATCATTTCGATTCCGCAGCAGGAAGTTGCAAAAGTCAATGGCCAGAGAGAATTTGCCCTGCTCCAATTTAAAACAAAATCTATTGATGTGACTATAATCCCTGGAATGCCGGAGGAAAACTTATTCTTGTCAATATTCATATTACTCCCCCCACCTCAAAACTTTTTTACCGATTGCAAAATAAAGCCCGAAAAGCAATAATGCAACAAATATAAATGCTTCAATAACGGCAAATAAACCCAGTTCATTTACAAATACCGCAAAAGGATACAAAAAAATTGTTTCTATATCAAAAATTAAAAATATAACCGCATAATTAAAATATCTTATATCAAATTGAATCCGGGCATCATTGACAGGTTTTATACCGCATTCGTATATAGAGTTTTTAACAGGTGACGATTTTTTGTACTGGCAGACAAAACCCGCTATCACCATTGCTATGGCAAACAATGCTGACAGTAATATAAACACTGCTATACATACAAATTCTTTCACTAATTGACACCCTCATTTTATATTCTACTAAAAAATTATCTGATATAATAGATATTATTATACAATGTTAAGATAAATTATATGAGACAGTTGATTAAATTATTGCCGGTATTTTTGTGTTTATTTTTTGCGCTTTCCTCTTTTGCAGCACTCAAAGGAGAGCTGGAATATCGTATCCCGATTGATTATTCCAAACTTTCGGAAGAAGAATTAGATACCAAAGCAGGAGTTTACTACAATCTTGCACTTAAAACTTCCAACGGAAATATAAATGAAGAAGTCACAGCTGCACTAAATTTGTACGCGATATTATGTAATAAAAATCCTCAAAATATTTTTTACAAAATTAGACTTGGAATTTTATATGACATAATAGGCAAAGACAGATATGCAAAAGGATGTTTTTATGCCGCAATAGGCGTAGATAAGACGCAGCCGGAACCGTTTTTCAGACTTGGTGAATTTTATTATAAAAGAGAATTGTACAAACGAGCTTTAAAAATGTATAAAATAGCATATACAAAAGGCTATCAGGAGCATTACGACACTCTTTATAAAATCGGTGATATTTACGAAAAATTCGGTGATACAGAGGCCGCTCTCAAATATCTTAAAATGGCTTCCGTTAAAAATCCAAACAGTGAATTAAATCTTAAAATACAAAGAGTGGAAAGCGCAAACCAAATCAACAGAGAATTTTACTCAGATACAAGAATAAGGTTCATTGAAAGATAAGTATTTTAAGTATACAAACTTGGTATTATTAATTAAACATAAAAAACACCACATTCAAAAGAACATAGTGTTTTTATATCTTGTTTTGATTTGTGATGAGCATAATTATTCTACAATTGCATCATCGGTGGCTTGAAGCTGTTTTGACTTGTAATTGTGGATGACTGCATCAACCAGTAAGTCGTAAGAAGAACTCTTTTCTATATTCGGAAATTCTTCTTTTAATTGTTGTCTGACCATTGCTTC
>CALUVJ010000036.1 GCA_944324195.1 Candidatus Gastranaerophilales bacterium | reverse complement strand
CGGGAAGCTGGGAACTTTCCGACACCCCGAATAATCCAAGGGGGTAAATGTTTTGGGCTGGCTGGTCCCTTCCCCTCACCCCTTGTGGGAGAGGGAAGAATTTCTTAGCGAGCTGTGCGAGCTTAGAAATTCGGGTGAGGGGTCCTGGATTGCTTCGTCGCATTCGCTCCTCGCAATGACATCATGCTTGTAGTTCCACTTACCAACCCAATCCATTTACCCCCATTTACCCCCGCTTCACTCTTCACCATTTATCCCCATCCCGGCTCTGTCTTAAATTATTCGGGAAGTCAGAAAGCCCTTATCAGCACCCATCCTAGCCTTCCCTCAAAAGGGAAGGAATACGCCAAAACTGTTTTAAATCACGCTTCACGCTTCACGACTGATACCCTTGTCACTGCGAGAAAATCTTTGATTTTCGCGGCAGTCCATTTTTATTCAATTGTCAAGTTTGTTTTGGATTGCTTCGTCGCATTCGCTCCTCGCAATGACGTTGAACCAGTTATGATCAGGTAAAACCTGACCTACAATTCTATTCACTACTCACTATTCACTAATCACTAGTCCAATCCATTTCCCCCCTTAGTCACTCAGTCACTCAATCACTTAGTCACTTCACCAATCCATTTACCCCAAAATACTTCTTTTATTAAATCGAAAATTGTAGTAAAATAGTGTTGTAGATTTTTATGGAAGGTGATTGGTATGGTAAACAAACTTATTAAAGAGGACACTAAAATGTTCCTAACCGGAAATGAAGTGCTTGCTTATGCAGCCAATTCCGCAGAAGCTGAATTTATGTACGGTTATCCGATTACTCCTCAGAACGAAATCATGCATACCTGGTGTAAATTGCTTCCGAAAACGGAAGCAGGTTTTTTGCAGACAGAGGATGAAATTTCTGCAGGATTTTCAACTATTGGCGGCATTTTGGCCGGAAAGAGAGCTTTTACGGCAACTGCAGGCCCGGGAAATGTAATTATGCAAGATGCTCAGTCAATGGCTGAAATGATGAGAATCCCGTTTGTTTGTGCGGTAATGCAAAGAGGCGGTCCGTCTACTGCTACAGTAATTTACGCGCAGCAAGAGACCAGATTAACATGTTTTGGCGGAAATGGCGAAGGTTTTAGGATTGTATATTCTACCGCCGGGCATCAGGATCTTTATGATTATATGATTAAGGCGTTTAATACCGCTTGGAAATACAGATTCCCGACATATGTTCTTGCTGACGGTTATCAGGGTAAGATGAGAGAACCTGTAGTACTATACGACCCTGCATCTCGCGGAATAACAATGGTTCCGACAACAAAAGCGCTTCTTGCCGACGGACAAATAGGCGTTGACAGAAAATCTGCACACCTCAGAAACACCTATAATATGGAAGAAGAGCTTATGGATGTTCTTGAAGGGTATAAGGCTGATTATGAAAAAATGTCAGAAGAAGTTGCCGAATGGGAAGAATACAAAGCAGAAGATGCAGAAATCCTTGTAATCGCTCACGGTATTGTTGCACGTTCCGCAAGAACCGCTATTGACGAATTACGGGAAAAAGGTATTAAAGCCGGACTCTTCAGACCGATTACAATCAGGCCGCTTGCGGTTAAACCATTGAGAGCGGCAGTTTCAAGAGCAAAACAAATTCTGTTTACGGAATCCGCAAACGGACAGCTTGCACAAATGGTGCTCGAAAAACTTTACGGATTAAATACTCCGTATTCGACGCTTTTCAAAATGGGCGTAGGTGTAACCGGCGACGATATCGTTAATAAAGTCGAATCAATGGCGGTAGCAGTTTAATAAAGGAGAATAAAAATGGCAGAAATATTAACCCTTCCTCCTAATCTACCTGATGCGCAAAATGCGGAGGTCGGAGCAAGTAAATTTTGTCCGGGATGCGGACATGGTATAACTCTAAAAGCACTTGCAAAAGCTGTTGACGATTTAGGAATTAAGCAGAAAACAGTTTTCGGGTGTGATATCGGATGTTCTTTACTGGCATGGAATTATATGGACTTAGATACCGTTCAAACCCACCACGGAAGAACAACCCCTGTAATCTACGGATTTACAAGAGCAAATCCTGAAGCCATCGGTATTGCTTATATGGGCGATGGCGGCGGTCTTGCAATCGGTGCTCAGCACCTTGTTAACGCAACTGTCAGAGGCGAAAGAATGCTTATAATTGTTGTAAACAACACAAACTACGGCATGACAGGCGGTCAAATGTCCCCGACAACAATGCCGGGACAGAAAACAGAAACAACTCCTTACGGAAGAGACTGTTCTGTTACCGGAAAACCTGCTAAAGCTGCCGAAATGGTTGCAGCAATTGCAGACCCTCAAAAATCTTTTGTTGCGCGTTCATCAGTTTCTAACATGATGAAACTTAAGCAGACTTTTGTTAAGGCGCTTAAGAATGTCGCAAACGGCGGATTTTCTTTTGTAGAAGTTCTTTCCATCTGTCCTCTAAACTGGAGAACAAATAACTATGATACTTTTGCAAGACTGGCTCAGATGGAAGAATTCTTTGATGTTAAAGAATTCTTAGTTCCGGAGGGGGTGTAATATGTCAAGAACAAAAATCGTATTAGCCGGTGAAGGCGGACAAGGTGTTCAATCTATTGCGAAAATCCTTGTAGAAGCAGGATATGAAGCAGGCAGACAAGTTCTCTATATCCCGAATTTCGGCGTTGAACAAAGAGGCGGTGTCTCCATTGCTTTTTGTCAGATTGCAGATACAACAATAGGTGAGCCGAGATTCGCTAAAGGCGATATTATAATAATGCTCTCAGACAGAGCAATAGACAGATGTTCAACTTATGTTGATGAAAATTCTGTTGTTGTTTACGATACTTCTGTTTGCACTAAAAAACCCGACGTAAAATGCAGAGAAATAATTGGTGTAGATGCTAATAAAATTGCAAATGAACAACTGAGCGCCAGAGTTTTCAATATAATCATTCTCGGGGTATTATTGGAAGCAACACACGTTCTTGAACTCAGTGACATTAAAAACGCAATGGAAAAAGCTCTCGGCAAGAAATTTGACGCAAAACCGGAACTCAGGGATTTGAACCACAAAGCCCTTGAGATGGGTATGAGATTGGTTAAAGACAGAGCGGTGGTTTAAGGAAGAGTTTAGAAGTTTAGAAGTTTAGGAGTTGAGAAGAAGTTAATGTTTTTCTTAATCGCTCAACTTCTAAATTAATAAAATATAAAAGTAAAAATTTTTAAATTCCTTCTAAACTTCTCAACTCCTCAACTTCTAAACTAAAAGAAAGGACAAAACAATGACGGAAGAAAAACAATATAAAGGATATAAAATAGAAGGTGTCGGCAAAGGTAAAGCGGATTATTATGTTTATACAGATCTTTGCAAAGGATGCGGATTGTGTATAGCTAAATGTCCTATGAACAAAGCCGGCAAAAATTGCCTGCAATGGTCTAAAGAAGTTGGTTTGTATCAGACTCCCGCAGTTGCACCGGATCCTGAAATTTGTATTGCCTGCGGACAATGTGAAATGACATGTCCTGACAGTGCAATAAGAATAGTAAGGAAATAATACGTACAATTAAAACGGGGCGCAATAGCCTGATAAAGGCTATTGCGCCCCGTTTGTCATATCCAATTAAGCTTCTATTTTCATAATCCGCGGAACCTTGCCGGTTTCTCTAATCTGGCGTTCAAATTCCGTAATATCTACATTAATTCCTTCAAAGGTATTATAATGCATAGGAATAATTTCACTGGCTCTCAACCATTCTGCGGCTTTTACTGCGTGTTCAATATCCATTGTATATTTTCCGCCAATCGGAAGCATTGCAATATCAGGTTGATAAACCTCACCAATAACTTTCATTTCAGAATTCAATCCGGTGTCACCGGCATGGTAAAGAGTTTTGCCTTCTATTTCAAAAACAAATCCGCAAGGCATACCGGCATAGGTTCCATCAGGTGTTGAACTTGAATGAAATGCCGGAACCGCAACAGCTCTCCCCCAACTATAATCAATAACTGCACCTATTCCTATATCATTAACTCTTGCACCTTTAGCTTTACAGTAGTTTGCAAGTTCAAAAACCGCAGTAATCGGAGCGCCGGTTTCCTTTGATAAATCAATTGCACTTCCCAAATGGTCGCCATGGGCGTGGGTTACAAATATATCATAAATATTTTCTGGTTTATAATTCGGAACACATACAAGAAACGGGTCAATTAAAATTTTCTTTCCTGTAGTTTCAATTTCAAATGCACTATGCCCAAGATATTTAATTTCCATATTCATTCTCCTTTTATATAAGTTAATTATAACTTAAATTAATAAATTAAGCTATTTATTTTGTACACATTGCGAACGGGCGGCCGTTTGGATTATAATTTATATAGTGCAACAATTTGTAAAAAATGAGGTTCTATGCAAATAAATCCTATAAATGGCAGATTTAGTATCAGTACAAAAGGTATACAATATACACCGGAGTCCGGTCCGGAAGGCGGTGAGGATAAGTCCCATAATTTAATAAAGGAGCTTGATAAGATGAGTATGATGAATAACGTTAATATTGGCAAAAAAGATTACGAAATGAATCTTTCGATGGAAGAGCTTGAAAAAAGAACGCACAAAGATTATTTGACTACAAAAAAGATGCTTGCTGTTGATGCTCCGGAGTACCTTGAACTTGCCGACGGTGATAAAGAAGCTTTGAAACATCTTGTTAAGGCTGCAGTTGTTCTTGACAAAGTAAATATGCAGCTTGATAATCCGAATAACTTGCCTTTTAAAGAATATCTCGAATCAGAGATTGCGAAAGGAAATAAGAAAGCTGAATTAACTAAAATTCTTTTTGATGCACAAAAAGGAGTTTGTTCTCTTGATAGGGAAAGTAATATGATAGAACTTGCAAAAGGTGTTTCCGAAAGGCCGGGCAAAGGTATATATCCGCAAGATTTGGATAAAGAAGAATTTCATTCAATTTTGATTAAAATGCTTAAAGACGGCAAAGTTGATGATGTTGCAAAGATTTTGAATCAGCGTTCAGTCGTTGAAAGAGTCGGCAATGAACTTGTTGCAACGGATTATGTTGACAAATTTAAAGATGATTTTGCATATATGGCATCTGAACTTGAAAAGGCTGCTGAAACATCTACTAATGCCGACTTTAATGAATTCTTGATTTTGCAGGCAAAGGCGTTAAGAACCGCTGATCCTATGCTTGATGCTTATGCGGACAAAAAATGGGCAACACTTCAGGATACACCGTTAGAATTTACGATTACGAGAGAAAATTATTCAGACGAATTAACAGAAACTGTTGTCGAGAATCCTGAGCTTAAAAAGCTCCTTGATGAAAACGGAATTGTTCCTATTGCTAAGGATTTTCTCGGAGGAAGAGTCGGAATTATAAATAAAAAAGGTACGGAAGCAATTCTAAACGTGAAAAAATTTCTGCCGTTAATGGCACAAAATATGCCTTTCAAAGATGATTATATACAAAATATTACTCCGGAAAGTAAAGATTCAAAACAGACAATGGTGGATGCAGATCTTGTAGCTGTAACGGGAGATGTCGGGGAATTTAGAGCCGGAATAACGCTTGCGGAAAATCTTCCTAACGACGATAAGCTTTCTATAAAAGAGCTTGACGGGGGACGGAGAAATGTATATCACAGGCAAATTCGCCTGATAACCTCAGAAGATGCCAGAGAAAAAATGAGAAAACGTTTGGAAGCAACTTTGAATCCCGAACTTCATAAATTTTATAATGATGAAGCGGACCACTGGTTTACGGTAGGACATGAAAACGGACATTCTCTCGGACCAAAATCCGGAACGGAAGGGCTTGGCAAATACAAATCAATTATTGAAGAAAATAAAGCTGATATGGTTTCACTTGCAATGCTGGATATTTTGACTCAGGCAGGCATGTACACTCCTGAGCAGAGAAAACAAATCATTGTAACTTATGCAGCGGATAATATGATGACATCCAAGCCGACTTTGAGCCAGGCTCACAGAGTTCGTTCAGTTATGCAGAATTACTATTTTATAAAAGAAGGTGCAATGACTATTTCTCCTGAAGGTATTTTAGACGTTAATATAGAAAAAATGGTTCCGACTGCAAGAAAAATGCTTGAGGAAATTATTCAGGTTCAGATGAAGGGCGATTTCTCTAAGGGCGAAAAATACGTTATGGATAATTTTGTTTGGACTCCTGAAATGCAAGCTATGGCTGATAATATCAAAAAAGTTTCAAAAACTTTAAACGGCAAGGTAGAATCACCGCTTGCAATGTATTTAATTAGTGAATAGTGAGTAGGGGAGTAGTCGTGAAGGGTGAATATTTACTCCTGTCACTGCGAGAAAATCTTTGATTTTCGCGGCAGTCCAGTTTTATTCAATTGTCAAGTTTGTTCTGGATTGCTTCGTCGCTTTCGCTCCTCGCAATGACGTTGAACTGGTTATGGTCAGGTAAAACCTGACCTACAATTCTATTCACTATTCACTATTCACTGCTCACTATTCACCAATAATCCATTTACCCCTCACCCTTACCAGTTTATGACACATTGTAAACATTTGTAACATCGTAAAACTCCTGATAGCAATTTTAAAGCATCATGTGTTTTTATTGATATAGTGTACAAGGTCGGAAAAGTGTATGAATTTAACAGAAATTACAGCTGCAAAACCAGCAAATAATTATTATCTAAAAACGAAACCCTCATTTCAAGCAAATGAATCAGCAAATCAAACAAGCAGTTCTTCATTGCTTTTGGGTACAGGCATGGCTGCAGCTGCTGCCATTGCCGCGGCGGCTATATATAAAAACCATAAAACAGGGCAGGATTTAAAAAACGCTTTAAACAAATTGAAAGAAACTGAAAGCAGCCTGAAAAACATGCAAGAAAAAGTTGAAAACGCTGAAAAGAAACTTAATGAGGTCAGTACAAAAATTGAACAATCAGGAACCAAGACCAAAACAAAGAAAAAGAATAAACACAAGAAGAATTCCTGCAGTGTTAAAAAATGGTTTTGTAATTTAGGTGTTTACAAGAAAGTATCAAAATGGATTAATTCTAAAAAGAAATCCTAGTTCATCAAGTTTCTGGTATATTATCGAATTGAAAACAAAAAGTATATCAAACTCCTGCATGGCAGGAAAAGATAAATCAAATTTAAGATTGTAAAGTTGATTTTTGGAAAGAATAATTTTTGAATTTATATAACCTATAAAATTTGCTTTTTCCCCTGTAAACATTGTTTCAAGCTTCTTACTGTATTGTGTAATTATTTTTTCGGAAAGATTCTTATCCGGCAGGGTTAAAACTGTTTTTCCGTCAAAAAGAGAAGTCAACGTATATTCAGCACCTTTAATATATTTTTCCAGAAAAATAGTATTTGCAATTTCTGCCGAATGATTAAAAATTGTCTGTCTAATTTTAATCATTTCATCAACAGAACCGGCTTTGGCAGTAAATCCGTCAGCTTTTATGATTAAAGGAAATTCTTTTGGATATGAAAATTTCTCGGGAGTTTTAATCCCGTATTTTTGAGTCATTTCATTTGCAAATTTATTTGATAAAATGAGATTTGCCCATTTTGAAGTAAGACCGATACAATTTATGAAATTCAGTCTTAAAACGTCAATTATTCCTTGAAATATAAGTTTTTCATCTTCGACAAAAACGATATCAATTTTTAGAGCTTTACATTTTTCTCCAAGTTCGCGAAATGTATTAAAACGAATTGTTGTGGCATTTGGATATTCAAAGTTTGCATAGAGTTTTTTAAGATACTTTGATTTAAGAATCCGGGGAATAGATTTTGCTTTATCATCGCCTATAACTAATACGTTTAAAGATAACTCCATAATTTCCTCCCGTGCGTCTATTCTTTTATCAGGCCTTCGCACAAAACAAAACGTCCGAGAGGTACAACTTCACAATAATTATTAAGCGAGTCAACCAAACATTTATTTTCACAGAACCCGCCTGAAAGATATATTTTTTCAGGTTTTTTACAAAAATTCCAAGCGTTGTATGCAATACCGTGTACAAATTTTGAAACAGATTTGGCCGGACTCTCTCCTGAAGATATTGAATCCATTATTTTTTCCATTCCAAATATACCGCAAGTTACTGCGAATTTTTCTTTTTCATAATGCAATTCTTCCGGTTTTATATTATAAAACTTTAAAAGCATTTCTACTGTTGCACCTGTTGAACTTGCACAAGAAGTGTTCCAGTCCATATCATGAAACTTTCCTTTTTTAAATTTTATCCATTTTGCATCTCTGCTGCCCAGGTCAAGTATTGTTGCTTCTTTTTCGCTGCAAATTTGCTTATTCTTTTTTGCACCCTGTGCCAGTGCTATAATTTCATTTTCATTTGCATTTGACATGTGTCCGCAAGAAAAATCAGGTATGATGTTTCTTGATTTTATTAAACTTGAAGGTAAAATATAATAGAACTTTTCATTGTTTATTTTTGATAAAAAAGTTTTTTCCAAAAAATTTTCGTCTGTTATTATTTTTGAATATGTTGTTCCGGCATCTAAATAAATCATACTTAAAGTTTATGGTGATAGAAAAGATAAGTCAATATATTCGGTTTATCATTAATTTATAGTAAAAATTTTTTGATTGTATTATGATAAATATTAATGGAAAGATTAGAAAAATATTACAACCAAATAAAAAATTCTCCCGTTTTTTTCGGTATGAACGAAGATGAACTTAAGGGGCTTTTGGAGTGTTTTAATGCCAGAGTGCGTAAATATGAAAAAGATGAAATGATTATTCGTCAGGGAGATATGATTTCTAATATTTATCTTATTCTGGACGGAGAAGTTAATATTGAAAAAGATTCTTACTGGGGCAGGAGGATAATTATCTCAAGACTCGGCAAGAATGATAATCTCGCGCTATCGTTCGTCGGCTCAAAGGATGTCGAATCAAGTATTGATGCAATTGCAATTAAGGATACTCTTGTACTTGTACTGAGTTATGAAAAATGTACTTCTATGTGTCAGAATGCTTGTACCAGGCATAAAGTCCTGATTAACAATTTATTCCAGATTCTTTCCAAAGAAAATATTGAATTGATACAAAAAATTGAAAATGTCTCCCAAAAGACAATAAGAGATAAACTTTTAACATATCTTTCCAACGAAGCACAAAAGAGACATTCAAACAGTTTTGAAATACATTTTAATCGTCAGGATCTTGCGGATTATTTGAATGTTGACAGGTCCGCAATGAGTTTTGAACTTTCAAAGCTCCAAAAAGAGGGTATTATTGAGTATAACAAAAATCATTTTGAACTCTTATCTTAATGTTTGTGGAATAAAAAGTTTTTAGGAGATAATTTCCGCGAAGATCCTCTGGGGTTTCCGACAAGCAGGAATATGACGGCAAGGGAAATTGCTGAGAAACTTGAATTAGAAATTAAGAATCCTACCGGAGTAATTTATGATGATTCAAGTGTGTGGAGTAAAAGATTGTTTGCCGTAGCACATACTTCTTATTGGTCTGCAAGAAAAGCTTTTGCTAAAGCGGTTGTAAAGAGTTTTATAAACGGATATGAATATTTGTACAATATAAATCCGGAAAATCTTTAGGTTAGTGACTAAGGGGGTAAATGTATTGGGCTAGTGAATAGTGAATAGTGAATAGAGGTTAAAGGGGATAAATGTATTGGGTTGGTCCATCCTTTCCCCTCGCCCCTTTGGGGAGAGGGCGCAGTCGTGCTTGAACATAATGAAAGCTACGAATGCGGGTGAGGGGTGAAGCGGGGGTAAATGGATTGGGCTAGTAAGTGAGACTACAAGCTTGATGTCATTGCGAGGAGCGTAAGCGACGAAGCAATCCAGTCACCCCTCACCCGAATTTCTAAGCTCGCACAGCTCGCAAAGAAATTCTTCCCTCTCCCGGGGTAAATGAAATCAAGTTTGATGTGAAATTACAAGCCGTACGCAAGCTGAGGGGCGAGGGGAAGGGATTAAAAAACGCCCAACGCAACCAGCCAGTAATAAGTCAGCAGAGGGTGACTGGGAAAAATAAAATAGGTGAGGAATAGTAGCTTATGTCACCCGATAAGTCAAAGCTAAAAAACCCGACAAGTCAAAGTTAAAAAAGATTTTCTCGCAGTGACAGGAAAAGCTAAAAACGTCATTGCAAGTTTGTAGATTAGGCATTCTTGCCCAACAATAACTTTAAAAACTATTTAATCCTCTTAAGTGAAGATAAGAAGTTGAAGTTAATTACGTCACCGTCAACTGTTGTTAAAAATACCTGACAATCTTTTTCATCGGCATCAATATCCGGAAGTTGAGAAAGCTCAGCCGCATAGTAATTACTGTCATTTCTTCCGCTGTTAGAAATCCTGTTAGCAAGGCTGTTTAATGATATGTTTCTCAAAAATCCTGCAAAACCTTCACCTTTATTGGACATTTTTGTGTAAATTCTGAGCGTTGCATCGTTTGTCATCAGGTCATATCTTCCGATAATAAACGAACTTAATTGTTTTGCCCTTGATTTTATCATCATTTTTTCTATAACGTTATCTTTCAATGTCATATCGCCCTGAATCACGTCAAATCTTCCGTCAGGAATATTAACAAGATCACCGAAAGTTGCAGGGGTTATCATTGCAAGCGGATTTCTGAAGAGTGAAGCAACTTTCAGAATATATTCAACATATCCGACTTTTTCAATCGTACCGTTCTGGATATCAAATTTAATTATGCCGTTAAGTTTTAATGATTCATCAGAATTAATTTCAATCAAGCCTCTTGCTTTACCGGAAATTTCTCTCGGCAAGCCTAAAACTGCTGCTGCCATAACATCAGAATTAACGTCTTTGATTCCAAGTCTCAAATAATATTGTTTTTTAATCAAATCAGCCTTGACTTTAAGTGTGGAAATACCTTCCGCAATATCAAATTTGTTAGACTGAAGCTGTAAAACACCGTCTTTATCAAGAGTCAAATTAGCATAAAGGTTTCCGAAATTAATATCCTTATATTTGCCCTTTTGAAGATTTAATATACACTTTTCAACAATAACAAGTCCTTTTGAGAAAGTCGGAGTTTCATCATTTTCGGCTGCTAAGTCATCCTCCTGATAAGTTTGCTCATCCGCAACAAGAACTTCTTCTGCCGTTTGCTGTGTTGATTGTGTTGAATTTGCGGACGCTAAAAGTTTTTCTACGTCAATATTATCAACATTAAGATGGACACTTTTTACTATAATCGGCAGCTTTAATTCATTTACAATATAGCCGTCAAAGTGATATTTAGAGCGTTTAAATCTTCCGTCTGCAATAGCGCCGAGTTTGTCGCCTTTTGCACCGATTTTAGCGGATTCAATATAAAGCCGTTGAGCCGGAATACGAACTTTACTGAATTCAATTACGCCGTCCATCTTCGGAAATTCGCCGTGGTTATCGATACTTAAATCTCCTGAAATTGTACCTTTTCTGAATATTTTCTGGCATGCAAGAAAGTTCAGGAATTCACTCGGAAGCGGACGCGGAATTTTTAAATTCAAATCAAGCAGCTTCATATTATCTGCCATGTCAATATTACCTTTGATTGCAAGAACCGGCGTCATGTCCTTTTGAAGCTTATCAGTTATATAATAATCAATTGTGTTAATTTTCAAAATATTTTTAACTACACTCAAATCAACTTTAAAAAGAGTTTTGTAGTTTTCGAGTACCATTGACTGCTCACCAAGCTTAAATCCTTCGCCTTCATTAAGCAGGAAGTACCACACAACATCACACGAACCGTTTTTAGAAGTCAATGTAAGCTGCGAACCGGCATCTCCTACAAGAGAAATCGGTGCGCCAAGCATTTTTGAAATATAGTTCTTGAAAAAATCGTCATTAACAAAAATATTAGAAACAATTTTTGTATCGCAGGTTTTCCAATAATCCTTAACATCTCCCGAGAACGTGAAATTGTTTGTTTCTTTATTATTGTAATATCCTTTAAAGTCGCTTAGTTTAACTGTTGTGTTGCCGATATCCACAAAACCTTGTGTAATCTTAACAGGAAGGTTTTCCAGATACAGAACTTTAAAATCCGCTTCATTTAATTCGACATTTCCTCTGATATTATCTTTTGTAAGATGCAGATTAAAGTCTACGCTTCCGCTAACATCGCCAATCGGGGCAAGAAGTTCTTTCCCGTTTGGAATAATTATATTGGAAGTAAGGATATTAAAGATATCTCTTGCTTTAAAGTTTGAAGAAGAGATATTCATTTCTGCTCCGGTTTTACGGGATGCAAAGGCATCAATTACAATTTTTGATTTGTCAATAAAAATAGGGAAGCTGTCGACATGGAGTTCTCCGTTGCCCATATAAATTCTGTTCTGATCATCTGCCTCAACAACAATTTTATCATTGCCTTTCTGCATTTCAAATACAAAATCAAAATGCAGATATTTTTTAGCTTTTGTTCTGTCAAGCAGCATGCGCTGAGCATCAAATTTAATACCAATATCCGGTGTATTGTAAGTTACAAGACACTTTTTTACGCCCAAAACCGCAGAGAAAATGTCTATATTAAATTCTGACGGCTTTTGTTCTTTTTTCTGTTCGGTTTTAGGAAGCAAAGCCATCAAATTTGCAGCGTCTATGTAAATATTATCCGCAAGAACTTTTTTTATTATCAAACGCTTTTTGAGAATATCGCTAAAAGAGACTTCAGTATCCAAATTGGTTAAATTCAAAAGTTCCTGATTATCTTTAACAACTGCAAGTTTATCAATAGAAAAAGCAATATCCGGATTCAGGCCGGTCTTTAGCTGCGGTTTGTTAATCACAACTTCCGCTCCTAGAATTTTTTTAGCTTCTGCAGTAATTTTATTATTAACCCAATTGCTGGAAACAACTGCCGGCAAAAGCCATAAATACGAAGCCGCCGCTGCACCTGCAAGAATTACTGCAGAACAAACGGTTGCGGTTAATATTTTCTTAGCTTTACTCTTCATACTCAAGATTATAGCACAAAGATTCTTTTTGCAGTCAGCAAATAGGTTTTTACACAGACAGTTTTGCAAAACCGGATTTTTGTTCGGAATCTTTTAAAATTTCCTGATATAAACTAATTCCGCCGCATAAAGAGTAGATGTTATTAAAGCCATGCTGTAAAAGTATTCTGGACGCAACATAGCTTGTATATCCGGTGTTACAGAATAAGATAACTTTCCTATCTTTCGGGAACTCATTTAACCTGTTTCTTATTTCATTTATCGGAATATTGAGAGCACCTTTGATAGTATTTGCCCTATATGCAGCTTCCGGACGAACATCAATCAGCAAATTCCCCTCAATATCTTCCGGATAAGCAGGTTTGACAAACTCTCGCAAAATATTATCCGCATTCATGCCTAGAATATTAACCGCATCTTTTGCTGAAGAATACGGCGGCGCATAGCATAGTTCACTGTCCAGCATATCTTGAATAGTACCGTTATTACGCATTATGGAGGATATAACATCAATTCTCTTTTCTACACCGTCTTTTCCGGCAGCTTGTGCTCCTAAGATTTTACCTTCAGATGTAAAAAGTAACTTATAGTAAACAGGCAGTGCATTCGGATAATATCCGGCATGGCTTTTTGAGAAAATAAAAGTTTTTTTGTATTCTATGTTATCGGCCTTTAATTGTTTTTCATTATTTCCTACACTTGCAAGTGTATAGCTGAAAACTTTTATAGCAGACGCACCCTGCGTATTTTGATAAACGGATTTTATACCGCATATGTTGTCGGCAATAATTCGGCCTTGCCTGTTTGCAGGCCCGGCAAGCGGTATTACGGTGCTTTTCCCGCTGACAAAGTCTTTTATTTCCACACTATCACCGCCGGCATATATATCCGGGTCAGAGCTTTGCATATTTTGATTTACAATAACTCCTCTGTCCGTTTTAAGTCCGGCTTTTTGAGCAAGTTCGATTTCCGGTCTTACGCCTATTGCCATTATTACAATATCGCAGTCAACAGTTCTTCCGGAATTTAAAATAATTTGGTCTTTGTCAAATTCTTTAACTCCGTCATTTAAAATTAAATTAACTCCGCATTTTCGCATTTCGTTTTGTGCAAAAGCGGTTGTTTCTGTATCAAAAGACGGCAATATTTGAGCCTGTGCTTCTATAAGCACAGTATTCAGACCAAGCTTGACTAAGCTTTCAGTCATTTCTATTCCGATAAATCCGCCGCCGATTATTGCCGCTTTTTTTACCCCATTGTGCAAAATGTATGATTTTATACTATCCGCATCAAAAAGAGTTCTTAAAGTGAATACTCTTACTTTATCTATACCGCGGATATCAGGAATAAACGGTCTTGCTCCCGTTGCCAGCACAAGCTTGTCGTAGAAGATTCTCTCACCATTGTAAAGCTCAGCATATTTTTCAGAAGTATTAACGGAAACAACTTCCGAATTTAATCGTACGTCAATATTGAACCAGTTTTTAAACTTTTCCGGCGACGAAACAAGCATATCATCACGATTACTTATAACATTTGAAGTGTAATAAGGAAGCCCGCAATTGGCAATTGAAATTTCATTTGTTCTTTCCAGTATAATAATTTCTGCCGACTCATCGAGCCTTCTTATTCTCGCAGCAGCACTTGCACCGCAAGCACCCCCGCCTATTACAACTACTTTCATATATTTACCCGTAACTATGTATCAATATTTGTTGCGTAAACTGCATTGGCTTCGATAAAATCTCTTCTAGGCTCAACCTTGTCACCCATAAGAACATCGAATAACTGATCACACATCATTGCATCTTCAATATTAACCTTCAATAAGGTTCTTGTTTCAGGGTCCATCGTAGTTTCCCACAACTGCTGCGGCATCATCTCGCCTAAACCTTTGAATCTCTGAATCGTTAAACCTTTTTGTCCTCTGTCATCAACCAGTTTTTGAAGCTGTTCAAAAGATGTTATCTCAACTTCGCCGTTTTCTGTTTCTAAGATTAGCATTTTTTCTTCTTCAATCAAGAAATCACGAATCAGCGGGTAAGAGTTTTTAAGACGCTTAAATTCGTTACTCTTAATAATATTTGAAGTAATGAGCTCATGATCGTTTTCGAACAATCTAAGTTCAATTGCATATTTAGCATTCTCCGGATTGTATTTTAGGGAAACTTCATAATTCTTTGCTTCTGAAATATTATAATTTTCTGCGTGATCTTTCAGGTAGTGTGAAAGATATGCAACAACTTCGTTCATTTTTGCCTGATCTTCAAAATCCTCCGGTTTAACTTCAGAACGTATTAAACCTCTCAAAACAACTGACGGAATAATGTTCAAAATCGGGTTGTTGTAAGATTTGTAGAAAGTTGACATGTTTGATAGTAGTGTCAATAATTCATCACCCGTTTTAACCTTTGTTTTTGTTTTGTCAGAAAGGCTCAAAGACTTAATACCGCGTTCTTTTAGCATCTTATCAAGCGCATGCTCGTCATAAAGGTATTCGGAAGTCTTGCCTTGAGTAACCTTAAACAAAGGCGGCTGCGCAATATAAACGTAACCGTTTTCAATAAGCGGCTTTGCATATCTGAAAAAGAACGTTAAAAGAAGAGTTCTGATGTGAGCGCCGTCGACATCAGCATCGGTCATGATGATAATCTTATGATAACGAAGTTTTTCAAGGTTAAATTCTTCTTCATTCTTGCTTATTGTTATACCAAATGCCTGAACCATTGATTGAATTTCGTTATTAGCATAAATTTTATCCAATCTTGCTTTTTCAACATTAAGAATTTTTCCTCTTAACGGCAAAATTGCCTGAAACATTCTGTTTCTGCCCTGTTTAGCGGAACCACCGGCAGAATCACCCTCAACAATATAAATTTCGCATTTTTCAGGTTCTCTGTTTGAGCAGTCGGCAAGTTTACCCGGAAGTGTTGAATTTTCTAATACTGATTTCCTTCTGGTTAATTCTCTTGCCTTACGTGCCGCTTCGCGGGCTCTCTGTGCCTGAAGAGTTTTTTCAATAATAAGTCTTGCAAGTTTCGGGTTAAATTCTAACCATTCCTGCAATTTTTCTTTAACTACATCCTGAACGGCAGGCATGACTTCAGAATTACCGAGCTTTTCTTTTGTCTGCCCTTCAAATTCAGGGTTTTCAATTTTAACGGAAACGATTGCGGTCAAACCTTCTCTAACATCATCGCCGGAGAGGTTTTGTTCAGAATCTTTAAGAATCTTGTTTGTTCTGGCGTAATCGTTCAATACACGTGTAATTGCGTTACGGAAGCCTGTTAAGTGAGTTCCGCCCTGATGAGTGTTGATATTGTTTGCAAAAGAGAGAATTGATTCGTTGTAAGAATCCGTATATTGCATTGCAACTTCAACCTTAATTTTATCCACCATTTTTTCCATATAAATCGGCTCGTCAAACATAACCGTTCTGTTTTGATTTAAGAATGAAACGTAGCTTGCAATACCGCCCTCGTAGTGGTAGGTTTCGTCTTTACCTGTATCTTTTTCGTCATGGAGAATGATTTTCAAGCCTTTGTTTAAAAATGCCATTTCTCTAAAACGTGTTGCAATGATATCAACATCAATTTCAGTCGTTTCGGTAAAGATTTCCGGATCAAGCCAGAAAGTAGACTTTGTACCGGTTTTGGTAGTCGGCGCAATTTTTTCTACCGGAGAAGTCGGCTCGCCTCTCAAATAAGTTTGTCTCCAAACGTATCCGTCACGAGAAACTTCCACAACCATTTTTTCGGAAAGCGCATTTACAACAGACGCTCCAACGCCGTGCAGACCGCCTGAAACCTTATAACCGCCATCACCGAATTTTCCGCCTGCGTGTAGGACTGTGTGAACAATTTCCAGTGCTGATTTGCCTGTTTCAGGCTTAATATCGACAGGGATTCCGCGACCGTTATCTTCAACAGTAACGCTGTTGTCTTTGTGTACGGTAACATGGATTTCTGTACAATAGCCGGCAAGCGATTCATCGATTGAGTTATCTACAATCTCATAAATACAATGGTGCAAACCTCTTTGCGAAGTTGAACCTATGTACATGCCCGGACGCATTCTTACAGCTTCCAAACCCTCTAATACACGTATATTACTAGCGTCATACCCTTGTGCCATTTATCCCCCTCAATATATAAAAGTCTATTCTAATAAATGTATTATAGCATAAAAATAAAGTACAACCCTATATACAATTAAAGGGATTTATATCGCAGTTTATGCTAAAAAACTAAAAATATCATCCCGAACTCGTTTCCACAATTGTCCCGAATAATTTTATAAACAAACTTCTCAGCTCATCACATATCTGCAACTGTGAAATATTACATTATGTCAAGACATAAAAAAGACCCCTCACCCAAATTTCTAAGCTCGCACAGCTCGCAAAGAAATTCTTCCCTCTCCCGCAAGGGGCGAGGGGAAATACTCAACCAACCCAATTCATTTACCCCACCCAACCCTCCCCTTGTGGGAGGGTCGAAATCTTTGATTTCGGGGAGGGGTTCTCTATTGATATTTGATTAGTATTTTTAACTCTT
>CALUVJ010000035.1 GCA_944324195.1 Candidatus Gastranaerophilales bacterium | reverse complement strand
CAGTCGGCTAATAATTTTAAAACGATGCTTGCACTCAATAACAGGTTAACTATGGTGTGTTACGGAGTTGTGGCCAAGTCTGCCAAATACGTATGCACAGATGAAGCCGCTTAATTTAATTTTTAAAATAAATTAATATGTAAAATAACAGGATATAAGCCTAAGCCTATATCCTGTTATTTTGTACTACCCCCTTTACTTAAAACCTGTTTATGTTAGCATGTTCACATAAGGAGAAATATATTTATGAAAAATTATGAATTACTGGCAATTTTCAAGCCAAGCCTTGATTCAGAAGAATTGGATAAAGTTGTTGATAAAATTTCAGAAGAAGTTAAGTCATACAAAGGTTCAGTATCTTCTGTAGATAAAATAGGCAGAAAAAAATTAGCGTACGATGTACAAGGCTACAGAGACGGTTATTTCACAACAATGATACTTTCAATACCGGGAGAATCTGTTGTAGATTTTAAAAGAAACCTGAAATTAAACGAAAATCTTTTAAGATTTATGTTTATGGAAGAAGCTAAGAAAGCACAAGCTGTCTAAGAAAATAAAGAGGTAAACTTTATGACATTGGCAAAAGCAGTTGTAACAGGCAAAGTTTTTAGAGCTCCGGAAAAACGTTTTACTCAAAATAATGTTCCGGTTTCATCTTTTGTCTTGGATATTGGCGACAGAGAAGAAATGCTTATCCGAGTTATAGTTGTAAGAACAGCTTTGGATGAAATTGTCTCCGGCATTTCGCAGAACGATAAAGTTCTTGTGGAAGGCAGGCTTCAAATAACAACTGTAAAAAATGAAAGCGGTGCTGAAAGAAGAATTTTTGAGATAGATGCAAGTACCATAGAGCCAATGGGTACTGTCTCTGCTTCCTCCGGTTCAGCCGGCAGCAGCGAAGATATTGTAAAGTTCTCCCAAGAAGAATTTTCCGATGAATTAATCGGAGAAGATGAAATCCCGTTTTAAGGGTAAATAAGCTTAGGTCTGTTTCTTAGTCACTCAGTCACCTAATCACTTAATCACTAAAGAAAGGCTAGAAAGGCAAATAAAACAATGGCAAAACAAGATGCACAAGATAGAAAAAAACGTAAGACCTGTTCTTTTTGCGCAGATCATGTTGAATCTATCGATTATAAAGATGCAGCAAAATTAAAAAGATATCTGACAGAAGCCGGAAAAATTATTCCCCGCAGAGTTACAGGAAACTGTGCAATGCACCAGAGAATGGTTACAAAGGCTATTAAAAGAGCCCGTGAAGCTGCAATTATCAGTTATGTATTTGATTAATTTTGAATGCAAAATCGAATTATAAATATAGGAATGGTAAAATTATTTTGCCATTCCTATGTTGGCATTTGTTAGAATAAAGAAAAGGAAACAAATTATGAACAACCAGATTACAATCAGATCAGACAGAAAAGATGATTACACTTTCCAGTACAAAGGCGAAGATGTTGTTTTAAAAGCCGGCAGCATAATAAGTATTGCAGACGGACTTTCTGAAGTTGTTTTTCCAACCTGCAAGATGAAAATAGTTAAGAACCTTATCGTAATAAAAGATGATGTGAAGTAATAAACCATTCCAAACATTGACAATAAATCTTTAGAGACTAGAATTATAATATAACTTAGTATAGTAAGTTAACGTAGTATATTTAATCAAAGAAGGAGATTAATCTCATGGCACGTGAAAAGTATGAACGTACAAAACCGCACGTTAACATTGGTACAATTGGCCACGTTGACCACGGTAAAACAACATTGACTGCAGCTATTACAGGAGTTATGGCTGCTGCCGGAAAAGCTCAAGCAAAGAAATTTGATGAAATCGATGCTGCTCCGGAAGAAAAAGCAAGAGGTATAACCATCTCTACAGCTCACGTAGAATATGAAACAGATGCAAGACACTACGCACACGTTGACTGCCCTGGTCACGCTGACTATGTTAAAAACATGATTACAGGTGCAGCTCAGATGGATGGTGCAATTCTTGTTGTTGCAGCTACTGATGGTGCTATGCCTCAGACTCGTGAACACATCCTTCTTGCTAGACAGGTTGGTGTTCCTAACTTGGTTGTATTCTTGAACAAATGCGACATGGTTGATGATCCGGAATTGTTAGAATTAGTTGAAATGGAAGTTAGAGAACTACTTTCTTCTTACGAATTCGACGGTGACAATATTCCGTTCATCCATGGTTCAGCTCTTAAGGCTCTTGAAGCTGTTCAGGCTAATCCGCACATTCAAAGAGGCGAAGACAAATGGGTTGACAAGATTTGGGAATTGATGGATGCAGTAGATTCTTACTTCCCAACTCCTGTTCGTGACTTAGACAAACCATTCTTGATGCCGGTTGAAGACGTATTCTCTATCACTGGTCGTGGTACTGTTGCTACAGGTAGAGTAGAACGTGGTATTGTAAAAGTTGGTGATGAAGTTGAATTGGTAGGTCTTGGTGAAACTAAGAAAACTACAGTAACCGGTGTTGAAATGTTCAGAAAATCACTTGACCAAGGTCAAGCTGGTGACAACATTGGTGCTTTGTTAAGAGGTATTGATAAGACTGAAATCCAACGTGGTCAAGTTCTTGCAAAACCTGGTACAATTCATCCACACACCAAATTTACTGCTAACGTTTACGTTTTAACTAAAGAAGAAGGCGGACGTCACACTCCATTCTTCCCTGGTTACAGACCTCAGTTCTATATCAGAACAACTGACGTTACCGGTTCTATCAAATTCGACGGCGAAATGGTAATGCCTGGTGATAACGTAGTTATGGAAGTTGAACTTATCGCTCCTGTAGCTATTGAAGAAGGTATGAGATTCGCTATCCGTGAAGGCGGCAGAACAGTTGGTGCCGGTGTTGTTGACAAAATTATTGAGTAATTGAGTTACAACATTACAGATTCAAAAATCCGGTTCTTTATAGAGCCGGATTTTTTCGTTTAATTTATTAATATTGATTTGATAAAGCCGGCATTAACAATTAACTATTTTATAATAACAAATAATTATTTTCGGTATTTGTAATATATGTTTTTTTATAATTTTTAGGCACATCAATATAAATATACTCTGTTTTCTTCTTTAATCCGCATAGACCGATTACAGAGTCATGTTTAAAGAAGTTCTTGATAAATTCCATATTTAAATCCTTTCATAGTTGTGATATAATAACACTACTTATTTAATAATATTTTTTTATATGTCAAGATAAGGAGTTGACAAAATCATTAAAAAGAAAGGTAGATAACATGGCAAAAGTAACAAAAGAAATGGGTATTATGGATATCGTTCAGCAGCATCCTGAAGCAATTGCAGTTTTTCAAAAATACGGAATGGGCTGTATCGGCTGTGCCGCTGCGCATTTTGAAAATTTAGAAGCCGGTGCTAAAGTTCACGGTTTTAATCCTGACGAAATGGTTGCCGAAATCAATTCAATTATCGGAGAGGAATAAATTATAAGACAATAACCAAGGAGGATTGCAGAATGCTGATTTGGCAATTTATGTGTATAGTAGGTGTTGCCTTTGTAATACTGGAAATATTTACTCCCAGCATGTTTTTTTTGAACTTTGCTTTGGCTGCGTTTCTTACTGCTGCGGCTTCTCTCGTGGTTTTAAATAAATTTTATCTGGTATTAATATTTTTTGTGCTTTCATTTTTATCATTTGCTTTTCTGCGCCCAATGCTGCTCAGAAAAAATACCAAAGAAACCGAAACAGGGGTAAAGGGTAAGTATATTGGAAAGATTGCAAAAGTTACTTCTGATATAACATCGTCCGAAGGTGTGATTAATATTTACGGCGAACGCTGGGATGCCAGATGTCAAGAAGGGCTTACGATACCTGCCGGTAAGGAAGTCAAAATTATAAAAAATGATGGTTTAATAATGTACGTAGAAAATTTATAGTATAGGAGAGTTTTATGTTTTTATTATCAGTAATTTTAATTGTATTAGCTATAATTTTTGTTGCCAAAGGAGTAATAATTGTTCAACAGGCAGAAGTCGTAATTGTCGAGCGTCTGGGAAAATTTGACAGAGTTTTGCAATCAGGGTTTAATTTCATTATTCCTATAATTGAAGCTCCGCGTGCAATTGATTGGAAAGTTACACAAAAAGGTTTTGACGGCACTACATATACTATCATTCAAAAAAGAACAAAGATTGACTTAAGAGAAGCGGTTTATGATTTTCCAAGACAGAACGTAATTACAAAAGATAACGTTTCTATAAGCATAAATGCTCTTTTATATTTTCAAATTATTGACCCGAAATCAGCAGTATATGAAATTCAGAACCTTCCTGATGCTATAGAAAAATTAACTCAAACAAACTTGAGAAACTTGGTCGGGCAGCTTGATTTAGACGAGAGTTTAGTATCACGTGACAAGATTAACCATGAATTGAGAGCTATTTTAGACGAAGCGACTAATAAATGGGGTGTAAAAGTTAACAGAGTAGAATTACAGGATATTATACCTCCTGCAGATATTCAATCTGCCATGGAAAAACAAATGAAAGCTGAAAGAGACAGACGTGCAGCTATTCTTGAAGCGGAAGGTTTGAAAAAATCTGCTGTATTAAAGGCTGAAGGTGAAAAAGAAGCCGCAATTAACAGAGCAGAAGGTGAAAAACAGGCAAATATTTTGAGAGCGGAAGGTATTGCACAGGCAAGAATTCTTGAAGCTGACGGTGAAAAAGAAGCTATTCAAAGGATTATAACTGCGCTTGCTGATAAGGGACAGCCGGATAAATACCTTATTGCAATGAAATATCTTGAAACAATGAAAACTATAACAAGCGGAAAAGACAATAAAATTGTTTATATGCCATACGAAGCTACTGGTATATTAAGTTCTGTTGACGGCATTAAGCAAATGTTTGGAGATAAAAAATAATATTTTCAAATTTATGATAAGATATAAATAACAAGAAAGGAATAGAATATGAAAAAAGGTTTATTGTTATTATTACTAGCGGCTATTGCAGCTCCGGTATTTGCTTATACCTATGATACAAAAGTTCCTGTCCCGGGAAAAACTCTTGCTGACGGCAAACTTCAGACAGAAATGTTATTCCCTGTATACGCTTACGGTTTAAGAATTGCAGCACCTGACTGCCAGGAATTTGCAATAACAAATACAGAAGTTACCAAGCAAAAAGACGGCGGAGCCTGGGAAGAGATTTGGACAGTAAAAGCTTGCACAAGGACCGCAAGAATTCCTGTTAAATTTACGACAACAGAGCAGGGAACTGATTTTGCAATTGATCCTATGGGCGTAAAGGTTGCAAAATAGTAAATTATGGTTAAGCCTGTAAATCCAAAGATAAGTCAATTGACGCAGCTTCGCAATAATGTTTTTTATTCTGCAGTTGAGGGTAATTACAAGAAATATAAAACTGCAGCAAAAGAGTGCGCAAAATATACTTTGGAAAATTATGAACTTGCAAAAGAGACAAAAGCTCCTCAAATAAAGGCGCCATTGTTTTCTAAAGTCGGGTTAAATATGATGAAAATATGGTTTTTAAATCTTTTCAGAAAAAAGACACCAGAAGAGAAAGCGCTTAAGAAAATAGCAAAAGAAGAATCAGCGCACGCTTATGTTGATAAATTTACAGGCAAAAAATAGAATGACGGAAAGATGCAGTGATTTTGCATCTTTCGTGCAGGGCGGTTATTTTGAATATTTCATTTGGTACTGACGGCTGGAGAGCAATACTCGGTCAGGATTTTACGGAGAAAAATGTTGAGAGAGTAACAGCTGCTATAGGCAAATATATAGCAGATAATTTTGGATTCGATAAACCTGTTCTTATCGGGTATGATCCAAGAAACAAGGCAGAGGAGTTATCATTATTTTGTGCTGAAATATTAAAAAACAAAGGGTTTAATGTTTTTTATTCTTCAAGAATTATTCCGACTCCTGTGTTAGCGTACAATGCTTTGATTAGAAATGCCTGTGCAATTATGTTTACGGCATCGCATAATCCGCCTGAGTATCTCGGGATGAAATTTATACCTGATTACGCAGGTCCTGCAACGGGTGAAATAACAGACGAGATTGTAGATAATATTGATAAGAGTTTTGACGGAAGCAAAAGCTGCGGAAGCCTGCATAAGATTGATTTTGCACCGAAGTATTATGAGCATATAGAGAAGCTTATAGATTTTGATAAAGTAAGAAATGTTAAAGAAAATATAATTTTTGACGGGCTTTATTCTGCTTCTATCGGTTATTTTGACAGGATTTTGAACGATAATAAAATCAAATTTTCTTCGCTGCACATGTTCCATGATTCCGGATTCGGGGGCGGAATGCCAGATCCTAAGCCAAGATTTTTGAAGGATTTAATTACCGGAGTCAAATCAGACGGAAATGCCATAGGGCTTGCAAATGACGGCGATGCCGACAGGTTTGGCGTAATAAATGAAGATGGAGAGTATGTTTCTCCTAATGAAATTATTGCAATTTTGCTTAAATATTTGCTTGAAAAAGGGTACGAAGGAAGCGTTGTAAAAACGGTCGGCTCAAGCCTTTTGATTGATAATGCCGCAAAAAAACTCGGAGTTAATGTAATTGAAACTGCCGTCGGGTTTAAACATGTAGGCGAAGCAATGCGCAAAAATAAGGTAATAATAGGCGGTGAAGAATCCGGCGGATTGAGTATACAGGGGCATATTCCGGAAAAGGATGGTTTGCTCGCCAATTTGCTTATATTAGAAGCAATGGGTTCATACGGAAAATCATTGAAAGAGTTACAACAAGATATTTATATGCTTGCAGGCTGCAGGTTCTATACAGACAGAATCGATTTAAAACTCGACAGTAAAGAAGAGATAAAACAGATTTTAGAGAATGTAAAAACTCTAAAAGAAGCAGCATCTTATAAAGTGACTTCTGTTGATACAAAAGACGGGGTTAAGCTGATGCTTGGCGAAAATACAAAAATTTTAGTCCGTCCGAGCGGAACAGAGCCGCTTTTAAGAATTTATTTTGAGACAGACAGTCCGGAAAAACTTGAAGAATTAAAAAACTTTTCTTTGGTATAAACATACAAAAAGGCGGTCTTGTTATTTGAAAACCGTTTTTAAAGTTTCCGCAAAACCAGCCGCCCCAATGTCTACTTATGTAGCACTTTATATAAGTGCGATTTTGTTACCTGCTAGGCTCGCAGGTGGGTGAGTGCCTAAATTAATCCGTTTCCTGCTGGCGATTTTGTATCGGCGGGTATACTTCAGTAATTATAGAGCTTACTCTCCCTATTTATAAAAATGTAGGAACAAAATAAACACCTATATAAAGTAATAATATTATGTCATATTTATTTTAATATTTCAAGAGTATTATATTTACGCAAAAATAGCCATCTTACCGATAGACAGAGTTAAATTTTTTATTAAAAATTGGTTAGTGAAAGGGATTTATTATGTTGTGTTTTACCAAAAATGAATTAAACTTATTGAATCTTATCGCACAGGGTTTAATATTGGAAGAGATAGCTGCCGAATTAAATGTCTCCAGGCATACTGCTAAAGCACATATAGGTTCTATCTACAAAAAATTGAACGTCAAAAATAAGGTTCAGGCAGTAGTTAAGGCCATTACTTTGCAAATTATCAAAGTTTAATATTAAATATAATTATGTTAAACTTTTGATATGAGTAAATTTATTCTGAGAGAAGTTAGCAGTAAAGGAATAAAAGAAGAGCTTAACTTAATCGGTTTTGACTCTTCCTATCTTCATTGCGCTGCTGAAAAATTTCGGTATAAAAATATTAAAGTTTATGACTTATCTCCGGCCCAAGCGAATATTCTCAAACAAACCGCTTTAATTTACGGTGCAGATTGCGCAGTAAATAAAAATGTCATAACCGGAAAAATAGATAAATCAGATGTAATATTATGCGGCAGCTATTCACAGCTTAATAAGATTAGTTCAAAACTTAAACACCAGCAATTTAGCCTTGGAGAGTTGGGAGATGAAATAAAGAGCTTTTTGAATCCTGAACAAAGGGTAACAAAAATTGCCGGAATCTTAAATATTACACCGGATTCTTTTTCTGACGGCGGATTATATTTTAATTCTAATGATGCAATCAGAAAACTTGAAGAACTAATAAACGACGGTGCCGACATGATTGATATTGGTGCCGAAAGTACACGTCCCGGCTCGGAAGCCGTTTCGGCTGAAGAACAGATTTCACGACTCAGCGGAGTTTTTGAGTACATAAGGAATAATAATTTAGGCGTTACAATCAGCGTTGACACAAGAAGTTCAGAGGTTGCAGATTTTGTTTTAAACAACGGAGCAGACTATATTAACGATGTATCCGGGCTTGAATATGATTCAAGGCTTGCAGAAATTGTCGCAAAATATAATGCGGGGATTATAATTCAACACTCCAAGGCTACGCCTGCAGACATGCCTATATACGAAAATGTTATAGATGAACTATTTCTGGCACTAAAAGACAAAGTCCTACGGGCAAAGAGCATGGGAATCAGTAATATAATTATAGATCCAGGAATCGGATTTGGAAAATCCAGAAAAGACAATTTAAACATACTTGAAAATATTAACTCTTTTTATTCACTTAACTGTCCGATTATGGTTGGTATTTCCAGAAAAAGAATACTGGGTATTGAAAATCAAGACAACAATTTAAAGGATATATTCACCCTCGTATATTCTTATCCTCTTATCTCTGCGGGGGTAGATTATTTAAGAGTACATAATGTTAAGTTGCATAAAACTTTTTTAAATTCTCTACCCACATAGGCAATTTATATTATAAAAAAAATAATGTAATATTTTATATGCAGACTAGATGAGAATATAAATTATGAGTATTATAAAAGATTTAATGAATGCAGCAGCTTTTATTAGTTTACCTGCATCAGTATATGTTCTTACAGCAAATGCTGCCTGTTTAATTGCGGCAACTATTATTGTCATATATTTTTACTTTCAAATAAAATATACTGAACAAAAATATAAAGACACTGTTCAAAAAATAAAACTTCAACAAGATTTTTTTATTAATATCCTCACACATGATTTAAAAACCCCGACTCTGGCTCAGTTAAGGGGATTAGAACTAATACAATCCAATAACATCAATGATATAGAGAAAGATGAACTTGTTCTTCAAATAAAAGATTCTTGCAGGCATGTTTTAGAGATGATATCCAAAGTTCTTAGAATTTATAATATAGAAAATATTTCTCCTGTAGATTCATACGAAACAATCAATATTGAAGAAATTTTACTTGAAAGTTTTAAACAAGCTGACGATGATGCAAAAGTAAAAAATATAGAATTTATCTATCTTGCCTCAGGTATTGATGCAACGGTAAAAGCTATGAAAAATGACATAAAATTTGTCATATCAAACCTGTTATCAAATGCTGTTATGTACTCCTATCCGGAAGAGAAAATATTCGTAAAGTTTGAAAGATTCCAGAACCGCATAAAATTAGAGATTATAAGTAAAGGTATCATCTTATCCGAAAAAGAATGCCAAAATATGTTTAATATAAGCTCTTACAATTCTCCGCAATACTCTATAATCGGGCATGGAATAAATTTATACCTTTGCAAAATAATAACCGATTGTTACAAAGGCAAAATATATGCCGATACTGACGGCGAAATCTATAACCGATTTACATTAGAACTTCCTGCAACAAACTATTCCGAAGAAATTTCCGCAGCTCCCGTTCTCGTATCTTATTAACAATTGTAAACAAAATACCTCCGCAGACTGGAAAAAGTTACAAAAAATGTTAAGATATGAATTGAAGGGATATTTATTCTTGTAAAGAAATTTTAATAAAAACGCAAATTTTCTTATTTATGAGTTTTAATAAGTTTACAATGTTTAGGTGGAAGTGTGAAAAAAGAAAAAAATATAGCAGACAAAATCACTAATCTTTCAGAAAAAGCCCCGGTTACATCACCAATTTTTCAAGAAAAACTGGTGTCAAAAGTTAATGCGCTAACTTTCAACAATTATACAAACTCTCTTAGTAATCCGCAAAACAAAAATTTTACAAACGAAAAAGGACTTACTCTTAATCAAAAAACCGTGATTGATGAGTTAGTTAAACTGGCAGAAACTTCTTCTCTTTCGGAATTGTACTCAAAAATCTTTGCAATTATCACGCAAAATATTGAATCAAGATTTATTGCTGTCGGTTTCTTTAAAGAAAAATCTAACTGCATAAATTTAAAATTAAAAGATAAATATAGCAACTTTTATTCTACTAAAATTTTCTTAAAAGAATTTGATAATCCTATCATTCAAGTATTTAACAGCCATAAACCAATCTTTAAGGATAATGTAAGCTTTCTCAATCTTGCATACTTCAAGGATAATGCAGCCGTAATACTTCCGCTTATATCAATAGGCAAGTGTATCGGAGTTATGATTATAGAAGATAAATATGCCCGACAAAATATTACTTTATATAATTTAATAGCAAATTTCGCAGCTCTCTATACACATAATATAGATTTACAAGAAAAAAGCGAAGGCTTCATCAACACAGATAATCTTACTCTTTTATACAACCACAGAGGGTTTCAGGAAATTTTATCAAACGAAATTTCAAGAGCAAAAACCAAAAAACAGAAATTATCTGTTGTTATGATGGACGTATGTAATATAACAAAAATAAACAGAGAATTGGGACATGCAAAGGGAGATGAAGTTATTAAACTTGTTGCGGAAAAAGTTCGGCAAAATATGCGCGAAGGTGATATTGCCGGACGATACGGCGGTGATGAAATAGCTATTATCCTGCCAAATACTTCAATTGAACAAGCAAAATATGTTGCTGAATATCTGACATATTCACTTTCATGCTGCTTTATTGATGATGTCGGCCCTGTTAAAGTATCTGTAGGTATTGCAACCTACCCTGACTGCTCGGAGGACAAAGAAAAACTGCTCATCTTGGCTGAACAGGCAATGTATATATCACAAGCAAGAGGTTACAAAGACGGAATGTCTGCTATTATAAGCTCTGCAGATTTTAATTTCTGGGATGATGCGGCTTTAAAATCATATGCAGAAGTTATCGGAAAACGTCACGCACAACTTGGAATAAATTTTGAAGAAGAACTTATTTCAAAATTCAATGCAGACCATGCAATATCAGGAACAAGAATTTCTGAAATTGCAACATCACTCGCCGGTGCAATTGATGCTAAAGACCCTTACACCAAAGGACATTCCACATCAGTTTCAAAATTCTCGGAAGCCCTTGCCAGAGCGATAAACCTGCCTGAGGAAGAAGTAGAACGCATAAAATTAGGTGCACTTCTCCATGATGTAGGGAAAATAGGAATTCCTGAAAATGTTTTGAAAAAAGAAGGCCCGCTTTCTGATGAAGAATGGATGATAATGAAACAACATCCTACCATAGGTGCTGAAAAAGTACTTATGCCTAACCCTTCATTACGGGATTTAATACCAATTGTAAAATATCACCACGAAAGAATTGACGGTAAAGGCTATCCGGAGGGTTTATCAAACGGCGATATTCCGTTGGCTGCTAAAATTGTTGCAATTGCAGATACATATCATGCTCTTATCAGTGACAGACCTTACAGAAGAGGCATGAATATAGAAAAAGCCATTTCTATATTGGAAGAAGGTGCGGGAACACAGTGGGATGAAGATTTAATAAGAACATTTATCCAAATAGCACCTTCACTCGGAATCTAATTTTTAAGTATTTTCTATTATTTGCCACTGCATACTGCCATGTTATAATTAATATATGGGTAAGAAAATCTTAATTATAGGAAACGGCGCAAAGGAATACGCGTTAGCAAAAAAACTTTCAGAAAAACATGAAATATTCATAACTCCGGCTTCCGATACTTTAAAGGAATTTGCTCAATGCGTTGATATCAGAGAAACCAATATTACTGAGCTGCTGGAATTTGTTATGGAAAATGATATTGATATGACAATTCCAATATCACTTGCAGCTTTAAAAACAGATATTGTAGAGCTTTTTAACAATAATAATCAAAAAATTTTTGCACCGGATAAAAACGCTGCAAAAATAATTTTTGATAAATCTTTGGCCAAAAAAGTTTTATACAAACTCAGAATACCGACGCCAAAATTCGGAATATTTGAAAAACAAAATATGGCTCTGGATTATATAAAAAATCAGAAAGTTCCGTTCGTATTGAAAACTGACGATTCAAACAGTGCTTCTGTTTTTACTTCTTTTCAGACAGCAAAAAACTTTGTTGAAACTAATTTTATAGAAAAAGGGAAACGTATTATTATAGAAGATTACATTTATGGAACACCTTTTTCCTTTTATACCATAACTGACGGATACAAAGCTTTGCCAATAGGAACTTCTATAACTTATAAACACACCTTGGAGGGTGAAGGCGGCCAGCTTACAAGCGGAATGGGAGCTTGTTCTCCTAATTATAAACTTACAGTTGAAAATGAATATTTTCTTATGGATAATGTAATTTATCCTACGCTTGATTATTTGGAAATTGAAGGCAGCCCGTATTTGGGAATCCTCGGAATAAACGGAATTTTAACGGATGAAGGGAATTTATATATATTAGGCTGGCAGTCATTTATGCAGGACTGCGATACCCAAACAATTCTTGAAATACTGGATGAAGATTTGTACAAACTTTTCTATTCTTGTGTAATTGGCTCTTTTAGTGACGAACTGGACTTCATAAGACTAAATGACAGATTTGCCGCATCACTTGTACTATCTTGCAAAAATAAAACCAACTGCGAAAACATTATAAGCGGTTTAGACAATATTGATGAAAATACTAAAATTGTTTTTTATCCTTCCGTTTCAAAAAACAGGTACTTAGAATATGAAGCCAATGAAGGAGCTGTTTTGTCCGTAACCACAACATCCGCAACTGCAGCAGGAGCCGTAAAAAAAATGTATGATGAAGCTCAGGATATTTCCTTTAACTCTGTTTATTTCAGAAAAGATATATGTAAATTAAACATTTAGCTTAATATTTCTTAATAATTGCTAAGAAAAAAAGCAATTTTATAAATTCAAAATACTTTATATATATATCAAACACAAAATAACTATACAGAGGATAATAAAAGGAGTACAACATGGCAAGAGTATTAATTTCAATGCCTGAAAGCTTTTTAGGTAAAATTGATGAAGTAGCGGAAAACGAAAGCAGATCACGTTCAGAACTTATTAGAGAAGCATTGAGAAGTTATATTACACGTTCTCAGGTTCGTAATAACACTCTGGCAGATAAGAACGCTAGGATTTTAGAGGCACTGCTGGACGGGTAAACTTACTTAAAAGTAAGTTGAATGAATATGGAATCAATTCTATAGACATTCATACCCGGGAGGGGATTTAGTTAAACACGAGGAAAGCACGAGGAAAACACGAGGAAAAATCAAGAAGAGAAAACGTAAAAAGGAAAAAACGACAAAAAACAACCATGGGAATTCTTTATTCAAGAATTCCTTTTTTTTATGAAAATTTTTATTCAAGGATGCAGAAAATCTTTCCCCTCTCCCCAAAGGGGCGAGGGGAAGAAAAATCCCCCACCCTAACCCTCCCCGTCGGAGAGGGAATGTGCGTTGCCGTTCATTGATTCGTAAAAGAAAAGTAGGATGCGGTAAATCTATGATTTACCGCATCAACAATATAAAATGTTTCGGTAATCAGAGATTACCAAAACCTACGGACTACAAGTTGCGGGTGAGGGGTATAAATAAGTTAATGTCAGCTTGGTAAAGCTGACATTAACTAACGTAAATTCAGAAAATCCCCAGACTTAATTAATTATATCGCCGTATGCTTCCGGATTATTAAGCAAGTCATAATTAATCTCATTTTCATTATCCGCTATTGCTGCAGCCACAACTGCATCTGAAGTTACATTAAGCAGCGTTCGCATCATATCAGTAATTCGCTCTATAGTAAATAAGAACGCAAATCCTGCAACAAGCTGTTCAGGGCTCAGTCCCATTCCGTTAAGCACAAGAGCTATAGTAATTAACCCTGCCCCAGGAATACCTGCACAGGTTGAAGAAGCTACTATCGCAAGGAGTGCAATTTGTACTACAAGAAACGGAGTCAATGCAACGCCGTAAGCCTGAGTTAAGAATATAACCGCAATTACCTGAAGCATTGCTGTACCGTCCATATTTAGTGTTGCACCGAGAGGCAGGACAAAGCTTGAAACTTTATGCGAAATACCTCTTTTTTCGCAGCAGGCAATTGTTAAAGGTAACGTCGCAGAAGAGCTTGCCGTTCCAAATGCGACCATCATTGCTTCCGCCATTGCTGCATACAACATCATTACAGGAACTTTTGAAAAAATCTTCAAAAATACCGGATACACAATAAAAAATTGGATTGCAAAACCTAAAGCGAGAACTCCCAAGTACTTGGAAATACTCATAAATATGTCGATTCCGAATGAAGAAACCGCAACTGCAGTGAGTGCAAACACGCCCGGTGCCGCAAAACACATAATCCAGTCCGTAATCTTCATTGTTGCCGCAAATATTGATTCAAAAAAGCTTACAAACGGTCTGTTAATCTCACCAACCTTAGCAAGGGCAATAGAAAACATTACCGCAAATACAATAATCGGCACCATATCTCCGCTGGCAATTGATGCCAAAGGGTTTTTCGGAATAAATCCTAAGAATATATTAAGTAAATTACCTTTTTGCGCTTCTATTGTTGCCGCAACTTGCGCTTGAATATTAATAGCAGTATCAATATTTATATAATGTGAAGCACCCAGGCCCGGTTTTAGTAACAATGCAAGCGTTGCGCCGATAGTAACTGCAACTACGGTAATAATGGTATAGTAAAAAATCATTTTTGTACCGAGTTTTCCCAGCTGCTTGCTGTCACCAATACTTGTAATTCCGATTACTATTGCCGAAATAACAAGCGGAATTACAACCATTTGAATTAATCGTATAAACATTTGTCCTATAAATGTCAGGGTTGTCATTATGACAGGACTAGGCTCATTATGAAGCCATATACCTACCAGAACACCGAGTATCAGACCGGCAAAGATATGCCAGTTTCTCTTCAACCCCAACCCAAGTGCTATCAACACTTGCATGTGAAATTTCATATATAAATCCTCTCATATAGTTATATTAACTAGTATATCTTACTATTTTTTAACATGAATGTAAATAGTATCAACGGTGTGTTTTATTTCCTCCCTCTCCGGGAAGCGTCAGCGAAAGGCGGAGAGGGTAGGATTTCTTAATGAGCGTGCAGCGAGTTTAGAAATCCGGGTGAGGATTACTTCAATGAATCAATCAATTCCTGTATTGCCTTCTGCTGCGTAGAAATCTCTTCAATTCTGGCGTTTGTTTGCTCCACGAGTTCTTTAGGTGCATTTGCTACAAATTTCTCGTTTTTCATTCTGCCTTCAAGTGAGTTTTTCTCATTGGTTAATTTTTCCAACTTCTTTTCTTGACGCTTAATTTCTGCCTCTAAATCAATCAAATCCGCAAGCGGGACGATAAGTTTTGAAGCTGAAACAACAGCAGAAGCCGACTTAGGCGGTGTAGGCGCATTCATCGCCGCATAAGAAATATTATTAACTTTTGCAAGTCTGTGAATATACGGTTCTATTTCTCCGAATATTTCTTTTTCACTTCCTTCCGCTCTTATTTCAACATCAACAGTTGCGGAAGTCGGAATATTGAAGCTTTGTCTGACGTTCCTTAGAGAAGTAATTGTGTCAAACACCAGCTTCATTTCAGCCGCTTCTTTAGGGAAGTTTAATTCTTCTGTGTAAACCGGAAAATCTGCTACAATTAAAGCTTTCGGATTTATATCTTTATGAGCAAAAGCATCAGCTTCTTTGCTTCCCGGAATCAAACTCCAGACTTTTTCAGTTATATGCGGCATAATCGGATGAAGCATTCTGAGCGACATATCAAGTACGTATCTCAAAACTCTCTGAGTATTAGCTTTGAGTTCGCTGTCCTGAAGCTGAATCTTTGCAATTTCTACATACCAGTCACAATATTCGCTTCTGAAGAAATCATACAGAGTATGCGCGATTTCACCGATTCTATATTCTTTCATGTACTGATTAACGAGTTTTGCAGTTTCATTAAGCTGATTTAAAATCCACTTGTCAACCAAAGTCAACTTATCTTTATCAATCGGCTTATCGTCGACCCCGTCGAGGTTCATAAGAACAAATCTTGAAGCATTCCAGAGTTTGTTTGCAAAATTTCTTCCGTATTCAAATCTTTCGTCTGAAATTTTGATATCCTGACCGCCGTATGTACAAAGAGATGTCATTGTGAATCTTAAAGCGTCGCAGCCGTATTTATCTATAATTTGAACCGGATCTATTGTGTTTCCTTTGGATTTAGACATCTTCTGACCTTTTTCGTCACGAATTAAGCCGTGAATATAAACGGTCGAAAATGGTGCTTTCCCTGTAAATTCCAATCCCATTGTAATCATTCTTGCGACCCAGAAGAAAATAATATCAAATCCGGTTACAAGAACTGATGTCGGGTAGAATTTCTTGAAATCATCTGTTTCGGCATTCGGAAATCCCATTGTTGAGAAAGGCCATAAACCTGACGAGAACCAAGTATCAAGGCAGTCTGTATCCTGTACGTAATTTTCCGGATCCGGGTTTTCCTTGGCTACAACCATTTCGCCCGTTGTTTTATGGTAATAAGCAGGAATCTGATGTCCCCACCATAATTGCCTTGAAATACACCAGTCACGAATATTTTCCATCCAGCCGAGATAATTCTTTTCCCATCTTTCAGGTATGAACTTGATTCTGCCGTCTTTAACAGCCGCAATAGCTTCTTTTGCAAGAGGAGCCATTTTTACAAACCACTGCTCGGAAAGAAGCGGCTCAATTGTTGTATTACATCTCTGGCATTTTCCTACGTTATGCTCGTGGTCTTTAACTCTCAAAAGGAAGTTGTTGTAACTTAGCATATCAACAATTTTCTTGCGGGCTTCATATCTGTCCAAGCCTTGATAATCAGGCGGAACTTCCGCGCAAGCTTTCATCTTACCTTCTTCATCAATAACCCAGATAGGAGCGAAGTTATGGCGCTTTCCGACTTCATAGTCGTTTGGATCGTGGGCAGGAGTGATTTTTACTGCACCGGTTCCGAAGGACTTATCTACGTATTCATCGGCAATAATCGGAATTCTTCTGCCTGAAAGCGGAATCATAACTGTTTTGCCGATAAGTTCGGAATACTTTTTGTCAGATGGATGAACCGCAATTGCAACATCTCCGAACATTGTTTCAGGTCTTGTTGTCGCAACTATAATTGCTCCGGGCTCACCAACAAGCGGATAAGAAATTTCCCACAAATGTCCCTGCTCTGTTTCGTATTCCGTTTCAATATCTGAAATTGCGCTCTGACAGCGAGGGCACCAGTTAACTATGTAAGCGCCTTTATAGATTAGGCCTTTGTTATAAAGTGTGACAAAAACTTCTTTTACGGCTTCCGAACAGCCCTCATCAAAAGTAAATCTCTCTCTCGAGCGGTCAAATGAGGCTCCGAGTCTCTTAAACTGGTTAAGAATTGCGGATTTATGCTCATTAGCCCATTTCCATGTGCGTTTCAGAAATTCTTCCCTGCCTATGTCGTGGCGTGTTAGACCTTCTTTTCTTAATTCTTTTTCTACAACAGC
>CALUVJ010000034.1 GCA_944324195.1 Candidatus Gastranaerophilales bacterium | reverse complement strand
TTCTAAACTTCTAAACTTCTCAACTACAATAAAACAGTCAAAAGCCTTATCTGATAAGGGTTTTACCCCCCCCCCCTACGGACGCAAGGGTTTTAGACTCATGATAATTTTCTTTTTTATTTATTAATTTTAAAAGTCTATCCTTAATCAACATGGTGCATATATCCTTATATATAGTATATGCCACATTTAAATATTCTATAACACTTTGTTAAATTTTTGTTACATTTAGATTGCTTCGTTGCGCTCACAATGATATCAAGCTTGTAATCTCATTTACCAGCCAAACACACTTACCCTCTTAGTCACTCAGTCACTAAATCAATCCATTTACCCCTTTTTACAGCACTTAAGCAGAGAGTTTCACCTGCCGGCCAAATATATTTACCTCTACTCACCGACGATTGCCTTATATATGAGACTTGATGCTTTTACTATAAAATCTTTTCCTTGAGGTGCATTATGCGGACGGTTGGCAAGAATTACAACAATATATTTTTTGCCGTTTTGAGCATATACAATACCTGCATCACCAAGCATTGAACCAATATCACCGGTTTTATGAACAAAAAGTGCACCTTCTCCAAGTCCTGCAGCGATTAGTCTGTTATTCTTAACATGACTCATATAATCAATAATGTATTCGCGTGAATTAATATTTAAAAATCCCGGATTATCAAGATTGTATAAAATCTTAGCCATATCTTTTGCCGTTGTTTTATTAGTTCCTTTCAAATCAGGAAGCCAGGTTCTTACATAAGTTTTTGAGATACCCCAGTCTCTGAGACCGATATTGATATCATCCATACCGCCAAGCTTTGACATAATCATATTTGTAGAGGTGTTGTCGGAATCCTGAATCATTGTTTTTGCAAGCTGGTCTATAGAATATTTAACTCCTGTTCTTGCAAACTGCAAACTGCCTGAACCTGATGATTGATAGTAATCTGTCAAAAGCATATCATCGTATATTGTAAGCTGCTTTGCTTCAATTGATTTAAACAAACGTACAAGAACCGGAAGTTTAATTATACTTGCGGCAGAATACAATTTATCCCCGTTTATATCTACAAATTTTCCATTTTCGTACTCCCAAACATATATTGCGGGCTTAATCATAGGATATTCTCGCATTAGCGCTATCAGCTGATTCTTTAACCCTTTCATTTCGTTTGTATGGTACATTGTCGTCACTTCACTGTGAGTTTTTTGTATAGTAGGAGTAAGCAAAAGACGATTCAAAAACAAATCATTACTTAAATAATTCGTAACAGGATTGGCTATAGAATACATATCAGCAGCTGCCGGGCGTGTATATTCTTTCTTTGCCATATTATATTGTTTTGAGGTATTAACCGGAATATTATCCGGGAAAAGTACTTTACTTATCAAGCGGCTGAATGATGTCGGGAAAACAAAATAAGCAAATGCCAATAAACAAGTTGTTACAACAACAAATCTAAAAAACTCAACTATCGGATTACGTTTAACTTTTGTATGTTTTAAAACCTTAGACTTACTGTCAGGAACAACATGCAATCTTCTCGGTCCGGTTGTCTTTTGCTGTTGATAAGCGTACAATGAAATCCCTCCACAATCCCTTTTACTAATATTATATTATCATCATACACTTTATTTTTTCATCCATCAAATAATGTAATAATTCTTATGTCTCAAAAATTCGCAATTTTTCCTAAGCCTTTTGAGTAATGCTATCTTTCATCAATATTTTAAAATGAAATAGAAAAGGAGATTTTTATGAAAAAATTTTTAATATTATGTGCCGTATTCGGTATAATTCCTGCATATGCAGCGTGTCCTATAGAAGATGGAGCCACTGTCTGCACCTTACCCGGATTTAGAGAACAACTATCACCAACTTACAGTCAAAAAACAAATATAAGCGAATTTGCTGAAAGTCCGGAAGTAAGACTTAATCCGGTTCAAAGAGATGACGTCCAGCAGCAGACACGAGAATTTGCACCGGTTGAAAGTAATTACAGCTACAATTCAAGCTGTCAGTTTGGTGTTTGTCTGCAAAACAGAGAAAAACCTCTCTTCCAGCAGCAATCTAAATAGAAAAAAAGCCCGGGTTATGAGACCGGGCTTTTTTCTATAACATATTTTTTCTGATTTTTTCTTTTGCTTTATCTATTTCTTTAATTCTTTTTTCTATATTAGAAACCTGTTTCTTTAATGTTTTTCTCTCTGTCTTTATAAGTTTATATTGAGCATCAACATCTGCATATTTGGTTTTACAATTTAACAAATCGTTGCGAATATCAACTTGCGCATTATCAAGCTGCAAAATTGCATTTTGTATATTGCCGTTTCCTACCGCATCACCATCTAAAGATGAAGGTGCATTTTTTGTTATTGTAGAAGATTGAGTTGTGTTGTATTGCGAAAAACTGCCATACTGTGTATCATTAAAATCCAATGGTGTAAAAGCGTTACCGTCTGCTAATGCAACACCGCTTACTGCTGCAAGCACTCCCAATGTTAAAACTATTCTCTTCATTTATTATCTCCTTCTCTATGATATATATTAGCATAATATTATATTTTTGACACTTTGCCAATCCTTTATTAAATGTATAAATAAACATCATTAAAATTGCAAACATTAAGTTTTGTTACAAAAAGGCAAAAATATCGTAGATATATACTTTATATATTTAAGAGAAATTATCATGACATACGATAAATATTGGCAAAAATTTAATACAGACTACCTTAACACGGGAAATAACTGGTTTAATAATTGGACATCATTTATGCCCGCTAATTTTAGCTGGCAAATGCCCGCATTGTTCAGTTTTGACTTCATGCCGGATTTAAGCAAGATTGATTTTACCAAACTGTTTTCAACAAATCTTTGGAACACACCTCAGTATTTCAACTACAGTTCAAATAATATCTTTGAAAATTACACATTTAATACACCGACAATTGGCGATACATTTTATTCTTCAAGAAAGAAAAATAATTCTCTGCAATTGAGATTAGTTGACAGGGCAAAAAGTTATCTGGGTAAAGTCAATTCTGATGCAGAAGGCAACCGGCTATTTTCCGGAGGACGTAATCAACCATGGTGTGCCGATTTTGTATCAAGTGTAACAAAAGAAACTTTCGGAAGCAGATTACCGGCTTCCTTCAAGAAATTTTCTTCCGTAAGTGAATTAAGAAGCTGGGGACAGTCAAACGGCTGCTACAGCACAGTACCATCTGCCGGCAAAGCTGAATTTATAGCCCAAAATGTCAGGGTCGGAGATATTATGATTGAAAAAAAAGGCGGCAAATCTCATACCGGTATTGTAACTAAAGTTAATCCGGACGGTTCATTTGAAACAGTGGAAGGAAACTGCGGAAACAAAGTTGCAGCAAGGCATTACAGTGCAGACAGCCCTACGCTGAGCGGTTTTATTTCTCTTGACAGATATACCGCCTAAAGCATAAGCTGGGTTCCCAATATAATTCTATGGGAATCTTCAAACAGGCCATTCTGGCAAAAAACATAATTTAACATCAGTTTTAATGCCTGCCCTTTTATAAAATAATTAATGCCGGCAGAATACTCTCGTCTTATATCATCTTCAAAATTCTTATCCGGCGTATATTGGTCATATCTTGCAAGAATCTGTAATTTTGGAGTAATTTTATATCCGAGCGTTGTATAAAATCCCTCCGCTTCGTTTGTAGAAACAGTTCTTGCACCGTTATACCCATCAGCATATGCATATTCAAAATTTGCCATAAAGTTTTTGTACTCATACCCTGCATACAGGCCTGAAACTGTATAGCTCGTATTATTTTCTCCTGCCGTAATACCACCGCCAAGATTTAATTTTCCCCACCTGCCGTTCGTTTTGCCAAGCGGTTTCAATGTTAACCAACCTGCGAATTCCGTTCCGGGGAAAAAGCTTCTGAAATATGTATCTGAACTATATCCGCCAATATCATATTCAACTAAATCGTAATTTCCTTTTACCCTTAAACCGAGTTTCCGCGTATTCCCAAAGTTTCTTGATATTTGTGCTCTGGCAACAAAAGGTATAATAGAATCTGATTTGGAACCCTCATAACCTGTCGGAGTTCTGGTATTACCCAAAATAATTGTATGATGAGGTATTGAGGCGTTCGCAACATATATATCAACAGGGAGAGCCTGAATAAAAGAATATCCGTCTTGTCTGTCAAATCTAAATCTAGCTTCGTAATAATTTTTCCCGCTGCGGAATTTACCGTTTATTCCGGCCTGAATTGCACTAAAATCATATAATGTATCTCCGCCTTCCGAAACATCTATATCGGCTGCAGCCCTATAATAGCCGAATAAATGCATTGTCTCAAAAATACCCGTTTCAAACTTTTTAGTGAGAATTCCGTCCAGAAGATATGCCGAACTGTCAGTATTTTTAACCTCTTTAGCCTTAATATCCTGTATTCTTTCATAAAGCGTATAGCCGTCATCCTCCTCAAAAACCTTATTTACATTTTGAGAAGGCTCTGCATTATCATCAACCTGAAGCAAAACTTCTTCAATTGCAAAACAAGAAGCAGGAAAAAATAACAAAATAAAAAGCAGGTAAAGTAAAAATTTCATCTGTCAATTGTAACATATTTATATGATTTTTTAAACAACATCTACATCAAATAAATGAAATTTAAATTTTCGTTTTATTAAAAAATGTAAAAATACTATATAATGATACTGTAAGGAATTGACTTTTAACAATATCCCGTTAAACAAAATATAGAATCAACAAAAATAGGAGATACCGCTATGGGTATGGCAGCTTCCCAAGCCAGATATCTGGCTCTTGTCGCAAGAAAATCAAACTGTGAATATGAAGGACAACAGATAAATCAGGCACGTACAGTACTGTCAAATCAGTCTGCAAACCTGTTTAACCAAATGTTGGGCCTGAATGTTCCGATACCGCCAAGTACACAAGACTATACTAAGCAGCAATATTCATTTACAGACGGTATTAACGATTATACAATTGATAGCTGGCAGCAGCTTGCCACTCCTGAAGAAGATTATAACTACGTTGTTACATATCACTATTATCAGGATGTTTATACAGGTTCTCAAAAGAAGAGAAATGACCCGAAAGTACAATTTGCAAGCGGAATAGATGCCAGTGTCGACCAAATTGAAACTGCTTTAAGATTATTAACTCAAACAAAACAAGAATACGCGGAAGCACAAGCGGCAACAAAAGCTATGCAGGATGAAGCCGCCGTATTGTCTAACTATCAGGATGTTGACACATTCACCGGAGTTTCTTCTTGTGAATATGATACAGAAAACGATGTATACAGTGTTACGCAAACAATAGTAGATAAAACCGCTGACGGTGACCCTATTTATACAGATGATGCCGGTACACAATACTATCTTCGTGACGGCAAATATTATAACGTTGCTGACGATCAGGAATACACCGGCTCTACCAGTGCATTAACCCCTTCAACAACTTCAATAGGTCCTACCAATTTTACAGGATACAGCAAACTTAGCACAACCGAGCAGGAAACCGTTAAAGCTGCCATTGATAAATTAGTTAGTGAAGGTGCTCTTTCTGAAGATATTCAAACCGATTATGCTAATGTATACTATGACGCAGCCAGCGGCGCAATTGCTCTCAGAGCTGATTTGAGAAATTTATATGGCGGCAGCACCGGCGGATTGCAGACAGTACTGCCGGTATTACAAACAACCGGTGACAATTCGGTTGCACAAATTGCCGGACAATATGATACGCAAATTTCTGCATTGCAGGCAGTGGAATTTCAAGCCTTACAAACTTACCAAGAAGCTGAAAAAGCTTACGAAGGATTAAGACGGCCTACTTATGTCGGAAACTGCGAACTGACATTGCTCACTGATTTGACGGATGATCAAAAAGCTGAACTTAAACAAATCGTTGCTGATATGAAAGAGCAAAATATCGATTCTCCAATTATAGATTGTTTTAACCAAAACGATGAATATCTTGGAGGAATTTATCAATTCAAAATGAATGGAGTTACTTATTACACAACTTTTGAAGAATTAAACAGATCTTACGAAAGCGGTACAGGTATTAACCAGATAGACAGTCAAAGTAAATTATCATACTATAACGCAACTTATGTTTCTACAAAAATGGAAGAAACGCAAAAAGCTCTTCTTGAAACTGACGGTAACGGACGTTTCACTTCTGTCAGATTTGAAGATGATTCATTAACATACACTCTTAACGTAGAAACCGTAACAGATGAAGCTGCTTATCAGGATGCAATGAATCAATACAACTATGAAAATGCCGTTTACGATAAAATGGTGCAAGATATCAATGCTAAAACATCATTAATTCAACAAGAAGATCAGCAGCTTGAATTAAGACTTAAACAACTTGATACAGAACAAAATGCACTGTCAACAGAAATAGACGCTGTATCCAAAGTTGTTCAGGATAACATTGAAGATTCCTTCAAGACATTCGGCGGTTAGGTTTAAATACAGTCCGGTAACCAGTCCAATTATAAAATTGACACAGTTCAAAGAAATAAATAGTAAAACAAGAGGTCATTATGTCATACAAAAACGACGGATACTTAGTTATAGCAAACAAATACGGAGCTGCCTCAGCAGATGCCAAAGTTATGCTGTATGAAACATATGACAGACTGCGGGATTTAACTGTAGCAGGTTCGGGCAGTTCCGGTACAGGTTTTGAAGCTGCCGGCGGATTTCTGTATCAGCTTGCCAGCTTGTTTGCCCCGTCAGCCTTTATGACAACTCTTGGCGGAACAACCGCTATGAATATTCCCGGAACTTCATACTGGACGCAATATACCGGAGGAACCGGCGGTACAACCGGAACTTATTCTTCATTCGGAGTTAATTCTCTTGGAAATTACTCAGGTTTTCCAAGCGGGTATGCTGCCAATTTCGGTTACAGACAAAGCGGATACACAACCGGAGGTGCATCCGGAATCGGAGATTTATTATCGGGATTTGGCTCTTCTGACGGTGCAACTACAGGTTATGCGTCAGGAATAGGAAGCATTGCCGATATTGCAAGCACTGCAGCATACGGTATAGGAACCGCAAACGGCTACGGTATAGGTGCTGCAAATATATTAATGCCGCTTGCCGGTATTGTTTCAGGATGGGGCGGTATTATGACAGCCGCAGCTCCGTATTTAGGAGAATTTGGACTTCCTGCCGTAGTTATGGGTAACTTAATGCAAGGAACTACATCCGCCGCACTTTCTGCATATCAAACTGTTTCCAGTAACGTTATTTCCAATGCTGATACCATTCTTTCACAAAAAGTCGCAAATATAGAAACTGTTTGTAAAATGCTTGATACGCAGGGAGATATCGTAAGAAAAATGCTAAAAGACGACATTGAATCTGCAAGCAAAGATATTCAAGATTTATAATAATTAACTCGGGACCGGTTGACACCTCATCCCAACCCTCTCCCAAAGGAGAGGGAGGAGAAGATAAAATGCAAGGACGCACATTTTTTAGAGTAATGCTGGATATTATTTTGAACAATGCTATATTTAAAACCATAGCATCGTGTGTAAATTTTTGTAACGAAATCAGGTATTACAACCGAAAAGAACTAAAGTTTTTGAAAAAAATGCCGATAACAAATATAGCCAAAGAAAATTATTACAAAAAAAGGTTTGTCTTTAATAGTATCACCAGCAATAGGAATAGTTCAAAATAATATGTTAACAAATGTAACAAACAGTATTAAATATAAGCAATTATTTAGATTCACATGTTTTATAATACATGTAGGCTTAGAACGTATAGGAGTATATGCTTATGCGTGAAGAACTACAAGCAAGTATAAAACGGTTAGTGAACTTTATGAATTTTACCAGATCGTTTTTTAAACGTAAAAATCCATTTAAAGCATTGGCCGTAAGTTTACTTTCAAGTCTTAAGGATATGCTTACTATCAGGCAAAAACTCAAAATGGCCAAATACAGGGTAAACTATCACAAGCACCAGCTTCATAAAATGGAAAGTTTGATTGCGGAAAGTAATGAACATACATTCCTGAAAGGCAAGAATTTAAACGAAACAAGGTAGAAGGAATATATTATGGGATTAATTGCTTCCAGTTTCAGAATGATGTATCTTACGGCGTATAAAATAACGCTGGAAACTAAGATTCAATGGATTGCTTCTGCAAAAATGGAACTTGTCGCTTCTTCTGATGAAATTATGGCACTCGGAAACGACCTCGATCCCGAAAATCCTGCCGTCAAACAACTTGAAGCACGAAGAGATAAGCTTATTATTTTAGAGAAAAAACTTGATTTACAAATGCAGGAATATCAGAACAGATTAAAAATGGTCGATGCTGAAATGCAATCTGCCCAAGGTGCTGTTGATTCCGCAATACAACGTTCTTTCACATACAATTTCCAATAAATCTTTTGACGAAACTCTTAGGCTAAATTACAAATTTTAATATAAAACCGGAACAGTTTTTACAAATATCTATTTTTATTTTACACATAGAAAAAATTTATACATTAAGCGGGTTAAATTCTCATCTTTTTGCATTTCTTCAAGCATTTCTTTTATTAATTCTTCCTGAGGCAAAAAACTCTCAAAGTTAAAAACTTCTCCGGGGCGGACTTTAAGTATTGCAAGTATTTTATCCAGATTTTCGGCAGTTGGAAAGTATCTTCCGTTTTCTATATTGCTCAAACTAACTGTTTCAATATCAACAAATTCCGCAACTTGTTCTTGTGTAAGCTTACGTTTCTTTCTTATTTCCTGCAAACGTTTACCTAAAAGTTTTTTTATATCCATAGTTTTATTATTAAATAAAGATTATAAATTAATGATTATGTTATACTTATAATTATATTGATTTATTATTGTTTTGCTTATATAATAAATTGTGAAACTTTTAATTTGAATTAAAAATAATTGTTATACTTCAATAATGTAAGGAGTGGGTTATAGTGCTGGATAATATTTTTTCTGTCAAAAACGAGGAAGAGGACGGGCTTTATTATAAAGTCTTTCGTATTTTCGGTATCAAATTAAAATTTTTTTACATGAAAAAACTCTTATTAAACAATTAAAAAGGCATGGGTGGTATGCAGCCAGTTTGTGTAAAGGTTTATGCAACAGCATAATAACTTTGATTACGGAATTTGATCCTAAGTCAGAAATGTTTTGTCTGAAATCAGAAAAATGTGTATTTATTTTGAGTAAAAAATTTTTTCAATGTGACAGACAATTTGTACTGGACTATCTGGGCAGATGCTTTGGCATATACAGAGATTTTGCAAGTATTCCTGAATTTACTGTATTAAATAAAAATTGCAGTATGTATAAAGAACATATTGCATTATACAGTAATTACAATATCAACCGGAACGTCATGCGATTCCGGAAAAACGGTTTCTACTATTAATTCTTTCGGCAGACAGACAGCTTTTGTTCCTCTGAAATTTTTTAGAAACCTGTCATAAAACCCGCCGCCATAACCCAGTCTGTAATTATTCTTGTCGCAGCACAGAGCAGGAACAATAACAAAATCTATTAAACTTTTATCATATGCAGGCGAAACCGGCTCCATCGTTTTAAAACAGGAGACACAAAGTTCATCTCCTTCGCCGTACGGACAGCATAGCAAATTTTCTCCGTCCACTTTAGGCAAGAAAAAATTTTTTGACTTATCCTTCAAAAGTGAAAGTAAATTCACTTCATCTTTCAGAGGATAAAAAAGCATAATATTTTTTGCCTGTTTGTATTCTTTAGCCTGCGCTAGCTTATCAGCCAGCGAGTTTGAGTCAAAACTCAGAGTTTTGTGCAAAGCTTTTATTTTTTTTCTTAATTCTTCTTTATTCAATCTTACCGCCTAAACAATCGCACCGTGGCTTGCATCCTGAACAGTTCTTGCATATTTTTTTAAATATCCTGTAGCTTTTGACACAAAAGGTTTAAGTTCTCTGCGCCTTTTTTCAAGTTCTGCATCAGATACAACCAAATCCAGAGTACGTTTGTTAATATCAATCTTAATCTTATCACCGTTTTTAATAAGTGCAATAACTCCGCCGTCCGCTGCTTCCGGACAAATATGTCCGACACAGATTCCTCTCGTTCCGCCGGAGAATCTGCCGTCAGTAATTAATGCAGCCTTTGTTCCAAGTCCTTTACCGACAAGGAGAGAAGTCGGGGCGAGCATTTCTCTCATGCCGGGACCGCCTTTCGGACCTTCGTAGCGTATAACAACGACATCTCCGGCTTTAATTAAATCACTTTCCAAAGCATTCATCGCTTCTTCTTCCGAATCAAAGACTTTTGCAGTTCCCTCAAACTCATAGCAGCTTTCATCTACGGCAGAAATTTTGATAACAGAGCCTTCCGGTGCAATATTACCGTACAAAATTCCAAGCCCCGGTTTTGTAGTAAACGGTTCTGAATACGGATGAATCACTTTTTTATCGGAACAGACATCTGCAAATTCACGATTCGGAACAAATTCAGGCACACTTTTAATAAGTTCGTCCACTACGGCAGGAATTCCGCCCGCATTATGAAAAGCAGTCATTGTTATATTGGAAGAAGGTTCTAATTTCACAAACTGATGTATTTTATAAGAAAGTTCTTCAAAGTCTTTAAGGGTAACCGGCGGAACAGTTCCAGAAGAAGTTACAGTAGCATTAGCAAGCGCAAGGATGTGCAGGAAGGAATTGGTTGACCCGCCCATTGCTAAATCCGCAATTATAGCATTTCTGAGCGTATCTCTTGTCAAGATATCCAGGGGCTTTTTATCTTCTTTAACCCATTCAACGATTTGCACTCCGCTCTCAAACGCAATTCTTCTTTTTTCGGAAGACACAGCCGCAGAAGTTGCACAATACGGAAGGCTCATTCCCATAACTTCCGTTAAACAGGCCATTGTATTTGCCGTATAAAGCCCCTGGCAAGCACCGGCAGACGGGCAGGAAGCTTCTTCCAGTTCAATAAGTCTTTCTTCCGTAATTTCACCGTTTCTGTATTTTCCGATAGCCTCAAAAGCTCCTTTTATCATAGTAAGTTTTTCACACCTGCTCTCACCGTCAAGCATAGGCCCAGCAGTTACAATAATTGAAGGAATATTAATTCTTGCAGCAGCAATAAGCATGCCGGGAGTTATCTTATCGCAGTTTGAAAGCAAAACCAGTCCGTCAAGCTGATGAGCATTGGCAACAGTCTCTATACAATCCGCAATTAAATCTCTTGAAGGCAGAGAATACTGCATTCCGCTATGCCCCATTGAAATTCCGTCACAAACAGCAGGAACTCCAAATATAAAAGCCTGCCCTCCCGCCGTATGAATACCTTTTTCAATCTGTCTTTCCAAATCTCTCATACCGATATGTCCGGGTACAAGGTCGGAGAAAGAACTTGCAATTCCGATAAACGGAGAGTTCATATTCTTTTTTGAAACTCCGGTTGCCATTAATAAGCTTCTGTGCGGAGTTCTTGCAATCCCTTTTTTTATACTGTCACTTCTCATAATAAAATCCCTTCCGGTGATATTTTATCACGAAAGAAGGGACAGAGGTTAGGATATCAAATTTATTTTATGCGCCCATTGCAGTCGCAACATTCTGTGCCGATACTAAAACTTTTTCAGGAACCTTTTCTCCCGCCTGAACTTTTTGAAGAACTAATGAAAGTAACTGAGCCTGTCCTTCCGGAGTTTTCTTCTGTGCTTCTGCTTCAAGTTTAGTAGCTTCATCAGTAGGGATGATTAATTTCATAGCTTTACTTGCAAGAATTGAACCTGCAGCACCGCCTAAGAAACCGAGCACTGCACCGACTGCAGTACCTAAACCAGGACATACCGCTGTTCCGATTGCAGCACCGACTTTTGTTCCGATTGCGCCGCCTGCTGCACGGCCTATTGTCCATCCGATACCGTCTGCGACTGACTTCAAACCGCTCTGTACAGTCTGAGTTAAAGCAGAATCCGCACCGCCATTTTTGTATGCAGAAATTATCTTCGGTAAATCAATCAACATTCCCAATAATGCAAATGTTTTACCTTCTTTCAGACCCTGTTTCAAAAGTCCGGTCATTCCCGGTTTTACTGCTGCAGGAGCATTTACTGCTTTTTCTATATCAGCAGCTTTTCTTGCAATTCGCTCCTGCGGGGTATAATTCTTGGCATTTCCGCCAAAGAAGTTTCTAATCTTATTCCAAGCAGTAGGAATATAGCCATCCATACCTCTTGATGCTTTTAATGTTTCAGTTGCTCTCAAAATAGCTTTTTCATCACCTGATTTAAGAGCCTCTGCCATTATCTTTTCTAAATCCTTTCTTGCTACATCACTTATCGGTTTCTGGAATGCGCCTTGTCCAAGCCATTTCCATTTTTTCTGAGCACTTCTGTTAATTGCATGTAATTGCCCGTAAGCCTTTTGCATCAACTGCGGATTCTTTTCCCACAAAGCTTTTATTGCAGGATTTGACTTATCAAATACCTGATTCGTTACCTTTATTGCCTTAATTGAATTTATAGGATGTTTAAGCACCTGCGGATTTTCCATAAAACCTATCATCAGGGCACTAGTTCCTATATCACCCCATTTTTGTACGTAGGTATTACATTCTTTATAATAATCAGCAAGAGTGTCTATATCTTTTGCGGAAGCAGTTACTGTATTTGCTGCAGTATTTGCAGATGCAGGCTGAGAAATAATTCCGCTCTGAGAAACTGCATTCTGTACTCCCTGATTGTAGAGTCCCGTATTCTGCCAGTTATAATAAGGATTATTATAAATAGAAGGATTATAGTATCCTCCGTACAAATTATTAGTTGCAGCTTTATAGCCGTTTACATAGCTAGGACAATTCGGATTTGCACCCAGTGCCCCACCGTAAAGCATATATTCCATATTTGCAAGTGAACTTATCGGAAGTGTCATACTATAAAACCTAACCTATCTAAATTAACCTTTATATATATAAAGTCACTAATTATAATAAAATTGCTTTGATTGTAAAGATTTGTAAAAGTAATTTACCTGTTTATTTTACCCCCAAAATCTGATAAAATAGCTTTATGGCAGATTTAGTGGAAAAACTTAAAGAAATCGGATTTAACACTTACGAAGCAAAGGTTTATATTGCTTTATTAAAAAAGTATCCTGCAACAGGTTATGAAGTTGCAAAGCTTGCTAATATACCGCAATCCAGAACTTATGATACCTTAAAAGCGTTAGAAGAAAAAAACATTGTAGTTTCCGCTAACACAAAACCCGTAACATACACGCCGATTAAACCAAAACAGCTTACAGCAAGCTATGCAAAAAAAATTAACTCAACGATTAATTATCTCGACAAACACCTTCCGGAAGTCAAAGACAACTACAATGAGCCGATTATTACGATAACCGGCAAGCAGAATATTCAGGATAAAATCATTGAAGTTATTCAAAATGCCAGACGTGAAATTTATATGGAAGTCTGGTCGCAGGATTTTAAAGTTTTTGAAAAAGAATTATTAAATGCTTATAACAGAAATGTCGAAATAAGAATCGTCGGATATGACAATTTCAATTCAAGATTCGGGCTGATTTTTGAACACGCTTTCGGAAGAGATATAGAACTCTCACTCGGCGGAAGAATGGTAATTATTGCAGCCGACGACAATGAAGGAGTTATCGGTAAAATTTCTTCACTTAAAAACGATATTTCCGATACAAACATAATCTGGACAAAAAACAAAAGTATCGTCTTTATTATAAAAGAATTCATTGTTCATGATATGTATTTAATTGATGTTGAAGAGAACCTTGTAGAGCAGATGAAATACATCTACGGCAAAGGTTTCAAGCGGCTTAAAGACAAAGTACTCGGCTCAAACGCCACATATATGATACACTGATTTATTCAGAAGCTTCAACACTTTTCGGTGCTTCTTCCTTTTCATCAACAGGATTTTTTACTTCTTCTTTAGGAGCTTCTTGCTCAGAATCATCTGCATTTATATGCTCTTCATCATCGTCTGCAGTCTTAAATACGAGATAAAAATCATCACCCGTTTTAATATCAAGCTGCTCACCTTCATTTATAATAGATAACGGAGATGCTTCATACGCATTTACAACACCGGATTTTAATCTGTTATCCTGCTCATTTTTAACAACACCTTCTCCAAAAGAATATGCTATTGAAAGCCCTTTTATAAAATAATTGCCTACTGCAAGAGCTGCACTCTTCATTACTTTAAAAGGAGGAATTTTTTTCAGCTCTTCTTTTGACAAAATGCGCTTTGAATATTTACCGTAAACTTCTTCCGTAATTTTAACGGTATTGCCGCCCTCTACATAATACTCAGGCTGAACATAAAAAGATGCATTTCTTTTACCGCGCTTTGGTTCTATAACTTTTATAACTTTACAGTGCAAAGTAGAGTTCATTCCCAGTTTATGTTTACCAAGTTCAGTATCTTCAGCAACCTTGACATCTAAACTGTCAGAAGGTTTATCCGTTCTGAATTCATTTATCGCCACAACTTTCATCTGAACTGCGGCAAAAGATGCAGACATTTGGAATAACAAACACACAAGTAATAAGAGAACTTTTTTAGTCATAAATTTTTATCCTTATATTAGTCTATTTTTCTGTAAATTATCAACAATATCTTTTATTGCATATTTCACCTTATTCATAAACAAGTCAACATTTTCAGGTTCCATTTTTGCTTGCAAAACTTTCAAAATATCCGCCTGCATATATTGATACATTAAGGGACTTTTCACTATTGCCGAAACCAGAGCCGGTGAAAATACTCCCCTTGATAAAATTGATATAACATTGTTAATCAAATGTAATTCTTCCTTAGCCCAATCCTCTACCTGAAATTTAAAGCGCTGAACTTCACCGAGAATAAAAGGCGTGCCCATTGAAGAGAATAACAAAGGAATGTCATCAAAACTGACATTTTTCATACCGTTAATTTGTGCACCGAAACTTGTAGTATTATATATTTCGTCAAAACCTAAATCTTTAATTAGAGCTTCAAAATGCTGAATGAATGCGGCATAATCTTCTCGCGTATTTACCAGGTCTCCGGTTACGGACTTAACTTTTACAAGATTCTTTTTCACATTTGCAACAACCATTTGCGAATCAGAAACCTTGTTAATAACTTCACCGGTAGAATAAATCACATCACCCTTAAAAGCCATGTCCAAGCCTGAAAATATAATCTTGCTGAAACCCATTTGCACCGCAGCAACAAAGGCTAATGTTGTAGCCGAACCGCCGCTTTCATACGCAACAATATTGTTGTACTCAGCCAGCTTTTTAACAACCATGTCATTTTGAGAAAAAGATATAAATATACGTTTAAAATTCTTTGTAAACAGGATACCGTCAGATTTGATATCCATTATACAATTAGTTCTTGCGCAAAGGTCCTCTAACCCTGCAAGCGTAGGCGCAACCCGGCTGGCATCCAAGCATACCGCAAAATCAGGAGTAATGCCTTTTGAATCTAAAACACGCAACACTTTGTTAACTGCAAATATAACAAATTTGTCTCTGTTAGCTTTAATTTTTTCTATATTATCATTCAAAGAAGGACCGGCTGCTAAAATTAATGCAGTCTGTCCGCTGAATTTATTTTTCAAATCCGAAAGCTTATATGCATTAGAACTGTTTACCGCATTTATATTTTTCAAAGTATTTAAAAGCCAAACCTTTGAGAAATTAGTAATTGTATTAATATCAACCATTTTGCTTCTGCAAGTTTCGTATACTTTCTGAGTAAGTTCCAGAAGTTCCTGACTTTTTACAACCGCATAGTTTTTTAAATAAACCACTTCCACTTTATCTTTTGTCAGATAAATCGATGCCAGCTTTCTCATCAATTCATCGATGTTATCCGTAATGTATACTCTTCCGCTTGCCAGATGTTCTGAGATATCAACATTATTTAAGACAAAATGTAAAACTTTTATGTCCGGCTCATAGATAAAAATTTTTGAAGAATAGGTATTGTATACTTCATCCAATAAATAACATAACCCTATACCAAAAGTTATGATAATGTCATTTTGACCCATTGGATTTTTAATAGAAGCTTTAAGCATATCTTGTACCGCTTGGCGCGGATTGTTAAGATCGTCAAAAGGAACGTCATTTTTCATCAAAAGATAATCGTTTGAAGGCGTCATACAATACGACATGTCTTTGCTCGACTCTTCTAATGTAATATTTTCCAATCTGGCCTTTAACCCCGGATTATCTAAAAATTCTAAATTCCTGCTATACATATAATTCCTTTGATGCTGTAATCTAAAAATACCATAATTTTTAAGTTATGTAAAGGTTAAGACCCGTTCTTTTCATATCTGGCATCTACATTTGATTCAAACTGCCTGAAAATATCATTCCCGACAAGCTGTTCAAGACGGGATCTTTTTTCAAAGAAACTTCCTCTTGCTTTCACCTGCTCATCCAGAGCTTCTCTATAAAATGTATCTGTAATCAAAATAACTTCCTTGGACAAATTTTGGGAATGCTGATAATTCTCATATCGCTCCTGAACCATTTTGGTAGTCATATCATAAAGTTGTCTTGCAGTCATATAATCATAATACATATCAACAACTTTTTGCTGAAGTTCATCGACTTTTCTGACAAGAATAATCATATCAGCATCTGTTACCTGTGTATACTTATAATTCAGAGCCTTTGTATCCTGAGACATTATCCCGAGAGTATTTCCTCCGATTAAAGCGGCGCTTGCAAGAACAGGATTTCCCATGCCGGCCCCCAAAAACGTTGACATTCCTGCAATAGTAGTCAAAACCTTTTTTACCGCTCCGGCATCAGGTTTATCTTTATCGGGATTGGAAAGCTTATAAATAGCAAATTTTATAGTGTCACTTTTTGTAGCTGCACCCTGCCAAAGAAGTGATAAATCCTCCATCATTTCGTTATAGTCTATCTCTACAGATTTTGAAACTTCCAATGCCATTTTTTTTATGCTCAAATCCGCATAGGTCAATGCATCATTTGAATTAACATCCTCTTTTACTATTTGCGGCTTAACTTCAACTTTACCGGTGACATCTATTTTATTTTCCGGAGTATCGGTTGTTCCGAGGCGGTAAAAAATATCTTTTGCAGATGTTACGTCATCAAGTTTTACTTCTGCATATACGGGGCTTGTTAATGTCAGTATAAGCAAGAGAAGCGCCAATATTTTATTTTTTATCATTTTTACCTCCCTTACCGTCATCTTTGTATAGAACAGAATTAAAATCATATTGGTAGAGTTCCAGCGAGTCGACGACTTTTTTCCCGGCAAGACGCTGCAGCTGAATATGATATTTCTTGGCAGACTGTTCAAGATTAAATTCCTGAATCCGCATTGCGTCATATAATGATGATGAAATTGCAATTTCAAGTACATCCTGCCCGTCAAGAGCTTTTGAATAATTTCTGCTGTACAGAATCATTTTAGAGCGTGTATCTTTAAGTTGGCTTAAAGTATTTTTATAATTATAATATGAACTTATCAGAGCATCCTGCAGATTTTCAATCATACCGGCCAGCTCAATTAATTCTGTATCTGTAAGCGGGGTTTCCTGCGGCATTGTCTTTTTATTCAAAAGACCTTGTGCAAGCCTTCCCGCCGAAAATGCAGAAGTCTGGACACCATAATTAGCACCCATAAGACTCGGTACAAAGGAAGCACCGGCAATAATAGCAGAAAGTGTTTTGGCCATCAGGGAGGAATGAATTCGGCGCTGGGATTCCGGAGTTGCAAGTTTCTTTAAGGCAAATCCTATCATCTGATTATTCTCAACAGTCCCCTGCCACAACTTTTCTAAATCTTTGATATCGTGTTCCTTTTGGATTTCTATTAAATGAGCAACCGTCTCCGAATCATTGACAAGAAGAGAACCTTTTAATTGCTTGGTTGCGGAATCTATTGTTATCTGAGGTTTTTCAACACTGTTTTTATCAAGAGTAACGATACCGTCATCCGCAGCGAAGGAAAAAGACGGCACAAGAATTGCTAATATTAAACTCACTCCCAAAAACTTTTTCATATAATACATTTATACTTTAAATAGATGACCAAATCAAGCCGGCGTAAAATTGAGAATTAGTGAATAGTGAGTAGTGAATAGAAAGCCCATTACCCCTGTCACTGCGAGAAAATCTTCGATTTTCGCGGCAGTCCATTTTTTTAACTTTGACTTGTCGGGTGACATTGGGTCGCGCCTTCCCTCGCCCCTTTGAAAAACTCTTCCCTCTCCCATATGGGAGAGGTCGCAGTCGTGCTTGAACGGAGTGAAAGCTACGAATGCGGGTGAGGGGGGGGGGGGAGTCAAGAAAAAGTTATTGTCAGGTAAAACCTGGCCTACAATTCTGTCATTCTGAACCCAGTATCCATTCGGGGGTGAAGAATCTCTTTAACTTTATTACCGGAACGAGATTCTTCGGGCTCACGCCCTCAGAATGACGGCACTCGCAGGAATGGGTTAGACATACCTGCCCAACAAAACCCAACTACAAATCTTTAATGCTCCCTTCGCTCTTCACTCTTCACCAATTATCACCCACCGCAACCCTCCCCAACCCTCCCTCATAAAGGGAGGGAGCTGTGTTACCAACCCAAACATTTACCCCTGTCACTGCGAGAAAATCTTTGATTTTCGCGGCAGTCCACTGGATTGCTTCGTCGCTTTCGCTCCTCGCAATGACATGAAGCTTGTAGCTTCACTTCCCAACCCAATTCATTTACC
>CALUVJ010000033.1 GCA_944324195.1 Candidatus Gastranaerophilales bacterium | reverse complement strand
TTTATATATTTCATAAAATATTTAATTATTATATTTATATAAAAAACAATCAATAAACAAATGTTATATTAAACAATATAGGTCGGCTTTGTATAGCCGACTACGATTTATATATTTCATAAAATATTTAATTATTATATTTATATAAAAAACAATCAATAAACAAATGTTATATTAAACAATGTAGGTCGGCTTTACTAAGCCGACATTAACTAAAACCTACAAGATTAATACAAAACCTTGTAGTGAATAAAGAAAGCGTACAAAACTCCGAAAATTGCACCCACAAAAACCTGCATAGGGGTGTGTCCCAAGAGTTCTTTTAATTTCCCTCCGGCTTCCGCAAGATCCTGCTTGTATAAATCCATTATAATTTTATTTAAACAAGCAGCCTGTTTTCCTGCGGCACGTCTAACTCCTGCTGCATCATACATTACGATAAATGCATATCCGAGTGCTATAGCAAATTCTATAGAATCAAATCCTAATATCAGCCCGACTGCCGTTGAAAGTCCCATTACTCCGGCAGAGTGAGAACTCGGCATTCCGCCGGTTGTTGTAAAGAGTCTTAAATCAAGGTTTCTTTTTATAATTAAGTGCAAAAAACACTTTATTATTTGCGCAACGACTATTCCTGAAAACGCAATAAGTATTACTTCATAACCGGTGCCGTATAATGCTCCCAAATTCATTTATTACTCCTGATTCTATTGTTTAATTTATCTAATATTTCTTTTAGTACTTTTGAATGATACTTTTCTATTATACCATAACAATCTGTTATCAAATTTTCAAACTTGTTTTCCGCTTCTTTTAAACCATACAGAGAAACATAAGTTAATTTCCCGCTGTTTTTATCTTTACCTACTGTTTTACCCAGCTCTTCAAAAGAAGATATTTCATCCATAATGTCATCATAAATCTGGAACGCAAGTCCGAATTTCTTGGCAAAGTTATCAAACTCTTCTATTGTTTTTTCATCTGCGTTTGCCGCAATTGCGCCGATTCTTACCGCAAGCCTGAACAAAACGGCGGTTTTATTCAGGTGAATAAAATCCAACGTCTCTTCCGGAGATTTTACGAACTTACCGCCTTCGGATTCTATATCTACGACCTGCCCGGCAATAAGTCCGTACGCTCCCGCAAATTTTGTATACTCATGCAGGATTTTTATGATTTGTTCAGAAGAAAGCCTGCTTGATTTTTCGATTATAAGCTGCGGAGCAAAAGTCAAAAGCGCGTCGCCTGCAAGCACGGCATTTGCTTCGCCAAAAACTTTGTGGTTAGAAGGTTTTCCGCGCCTGAAATCATCATTATCCATACACGGAAGATCATCATGAATTAGGCTTTGAACGTGAAGCATTTCTATTGCGCATGCTGAAGGCATAACATTGTTAATATCCGCACCGAGAATTCTTGCAGTCTCTAAACACATAACCGGGCGTAGACGTTTTCCCGGAAGCATAAGAGTGTATTTCATTGCCTTAAAAATATCCTCAGGATAGCATACAGGCATGTATTCGTTCAAATGTTTGTCAACAAGCTCAATTAATTCTTTCATTTTCGACATCCTTATAAATATTTTGTTTTTTTGTGTTTCTTGCGCCTTCCCGTTTTCTGGAACTTATTTTTACTGCAGTCTTATTATAATGCTGCTTGTGGGAAGTTTCTGTCTTAATACCCTGATATTTTACTTTTTCCTTGTACTCTTTGGCTTCTTCAACAAATTCAGTATAACTTTGATACCGCGTCTCATCAATTTCATTAATATGCTCTTTTACTGCACAGCCGGTCTCCGTAAGATGGAGGCAGTCCTGAAATTTGCAAAATCCTTTGTATTTTGCAATCTCTGCAAACAAGTCTCCGACTTCGGTCGGCAGCAAAAAATCGAACTTCAAATGACTAAATCCCGGAGTATCGACTATTCTTGAATCCTCATCAAGGGAAATAATTTCACAATGTCTTGTAGTATGCGTTCCGCGTCCAGTTTTGTCACTTACGGATTTGGTTCTTAAACTCATTCCCGGGACTGCAGCATTAATCAAACTGGATTTTCCGACGCCGGAAGCCCCGCAGAGGACTGAAGTTTTTCCTCTGAGAATTTCTCTGAAATCTTCAATCCCGTAACCTTCGAGTGCGGAAGTGAACAAAATATCATACCCTAATGGCTGATAAATCGAAAAAACTTTTTCTATTGTTTTATCATCCTCTGAGAGGTCATTTTTGTTAAAACATAAAACGGCAGATATATTATGGTACTTTGCAAAAGCAATGTAGCGGTTAAGCTGGGTAAAGTTTAAATCAGGTTCTTTTACCGCGGAAATAATTATTACCTGGTCGATATTTGCAACTGTAGGACGGGTTATAAAGTTTTTGCGCGGAAGTATTTTTTCTATTGCTCCGTTACAAAATTCAACGTAATCACCGACATAGATTTTTTGTTTTTGTTTTTTTAATACCTCGCGGACTTTGCATTCGTAATCCGCACCAACAGAATGCACATAATAAAAATCCGAATGTATTTTAAAAATTTGTCCTTTTTGCATAAAATAATTTTAGCATAAAACATAATTGTTATGGTTTATAAATAAATTGTAGTAAATTCTTTTAAAATAGTGTATAATATTTATACAGAGATTTTAAGGAGAAGGTACATGCCGGTTATAGAAGGTTTATTAACAGTCACAAATGAAAAGTTTTGTATTATAGTTTCGCGTTTTAATGAGTTTATAAGTTCCAAACTCCTGTCAGGTGCGCTTGATGAGCTTAAGCGGCACGGAGTTAAAGAAGATAATATTGATGTGGTTTGGTGCCCGGGAGCTTTTGAAATACCGATTCTTGCAAAAAAATGCGCAAAATCAGGAAAATATAATGCAGTAATAGCTTTAGGTGCGGTAATAAAAGGTTCGACTTCGCATTACGACTATGTTTGTGCGGAAGTTTCCAAGGGTGTTGCCGCCGTATGTCTTGAAACAGAAGTTCCGGTAATATTCGGAGTACTTACAACAGATAATATTGAACAGGCAATTGAAAGAGCCGGTACAAAGGCAGGAAACAAAGGTTCTGATGCTGCTAAATCTGCAATCGAAATGGCAAATTTAATAAGTAAAATAGGTTAGAAAATATGTGCGTAAATAGTGAACGGCATTAGCGCTAATCATTATTTATCCAAAGGAGTGTGTGTTATGAGTGAAGTGATTACAGAGTACAGAAACGAAAATACCAAAGATATTGATTTGCTTTCAACAATCGATATTGTGAGAAAATTTAATGAAGAGGATAAGCTTGTAGCACTCGCTATTGAAGATGAAACTCCTAATATTGCAAAAGCCATTGATATAATTGCAAAACAATTTCTTATGGGCGGAAAACTTTACTATTTTGGTGCGGGAACTTCCGGCAGAATCGGAATTCTTGACGCTTCGGAATGTCCTCCGTCCTTTGGGGTTCCGGAAGATATGGTAGTCGGAATTATTGCTGGAGGAGAAAAAGCAATAAGGACTGCAGTAGAAGGTGCTGAAGATGATTTTGATTTGGGAGTAAAAGATGCACAGGTTTTAACGGATTTGGATGTATGTGTCGCAATTTCCGCAAGCGGAAATCCTAAATATCTTTTAGGAGTTCTTTCTCAGGCAGATAAAGTTAACTGCAGAACTATTGCTCTAACTTGCAATCACAAAGCTTTAATTCTTGAAGAAGCCGGTTTGGGTATATGTGTGGAGGTAGGACCGGAAGTTATTGCAGGGTCCAGTCGAATGAAAGCGGGTTCGGTACAAAAAATGGTTCTTAATATGCTTTCGACCGGTGCTATGATAAAAATCGGAAAAACATATGAAAACTTTATGATTGATCTTATGCCAACAAACGAAAAATTAAAGGCAAGGGCTATTCGAATAGTGTCTGAAATTGCTGACGTAAATAATTCAAAAGCACTTCAATCGTTATTAGAATGCGACTGGAGCGTTAAGACCGCCATTGTTATGCTAAAATGCGGTCTAAGCAAAGACGATGCAATAAATCTGCTGCGTAAAAATTGCGGTGTATTGAGACGTGCACTTGTAAGCTTTTCACAGGTTTAAATTTCTAAATTCCAGGCTTTCATCAAAGAATCTTTTTCTGTTCCGTGATACATTTTGTGAGTATTATTAAAGTATTGCTCGCATTTTTCACGTACTTTTTCCTGCTCCTTCGGACTCAGGTCGCGCATTGCGAGTGCAACTCTGTAGATGTTTCGTTTTTTTAATCCTTTTACAGGTGTTGCATATATTGTATGGGCTGCCGCTGAAACATAATCTTTATTTTTTAAATCTTCTTTTAGTTTACAAGTTGGAGAGCCTTTTTTTTCAAGGCCGTCCAGGCCTTTGTTGAAGATAATATCAACTATTGCATCTTGAATAGATTGAGGAGCTTTTTCAAAATCTTCTCCATAATATTCCATTGCATCTAATTTAGCGTGTAATATGTCTTGTGCCAGAATTTCATACGCTTCGTTTTCCGTTATTTTTATTTTATCCATATTTTTGGAATTCATTTCGACTCCGTGAACACGTCCCGTATGCCCAAATCCGATAGTTAATACGCCCTTGGGATTTCTTTTGTTTGGAACACCATCATAATATGGTGTCAAATCCGGTTTGGAATGTCTGCCTTCAATTCCGAATAAGATATCTCTAATGTATTCTTCTGACACACAAATATTTTTTGCAATATCTTCTATGCTTTTTGTGGTACCGGGTTTTACGGTATATTTTTTAGGAATAGTTATTGTTTGTCCTTCTTCCAATACCCAGTCTAAATTGTGTTCAGGGTTAGCTTGTTTTAATCGATATAGTGAAATGCCGAGTTCTTGGGCCATTACATAAGGTTTTTCTCCTCCTTTGGCAGTATATTCATACTCCGGTTCTTCATTGACATTCATTTTAGGCTTTGGAGGGGTACTTTTTTCTTCTTCTTTATTGCCTCCCAAAAGTTTTGAGAAAAAGTTACCGATACCTCGGAAGAATCCGCAAATGCCGTTCCATATTCTTTTAAAAAATCCAGGTTTTTCGAATTTTATTCCGATTTTTTTCTCGTCATTTGAGCCGGAACTCTCAATAGTTAATTCTGCATTATAATTTCCTGCTTTTGCGGCTACGGCATTATAGACGGCTTTTTCTTTATAAATTGCGTTCATTTCTGCCTGCAAAGACTCGGGAGAAATATCTTTTAAGTCTCTTTCATCAAATCTGTTTGAATCTCCGTCTTTGCCTTTTAATAAATCAAAAAAGGCCATTTGATAATTAGTAAGCTCTATTCTCTGAACCTCTGCTCCGCTTTTTTTATCAACTTTGCCGTCAACAATATCATATTTAATTATTTTTCCGTCCTCAACTTTATACATTGCACTATTACCTGTAATAGTGCAATTTTTTAAATCCAGCGAGGACTCCTTTTTTAAAGTTATATTATAAAATGAATATGTCATCTCTTAATCCCTGTACTTATATATAAAAAGTTTCTATTAAATAAATAATTGCCTTATGTTAATAAATATTTACAAAGAGAAGAAGTAATATAAATTTTATAGTATAATAATTCATTATGATGGAGGGGTTTGACTTATGAAACTGACAGTACTTGGACCCGGCTGCTGGGGATTAACATTAGCCTGGCTGTTGAATGACAATTTTGATGATATTGTTGTCTGGGGGCGTGAATGTGATTTGAATGATGAACTTGTTATTAACAAACATTGTTCAAAACCTCTTGAAGTACAGTTGGATAGTAAGGTCGAAATTACATCAGATTTAAAAAAAGCAATAAGCGGAGCGGATATTATTCTTTCTGTTGTTGCAACAAGCGGTGTAAGAAGTGTATGCGAGCAGCTTAAAGCTGCCGGAATTAAAACTGAACAGCCATTGGTAAATGCTTCTAAAGGGCTTGAATTAAATACTCTAATGCGTATGTCCGAGGTTATTAAAGATGTTCTTCCCGAACAAAAAATTGTAATTTTATCCGGCCCGACACTTGCTAAAGAGGTTTTGACGGGCAAACCTACTGCCGCATGTGTTGCGTGTGAGGATATAGAAACCGCGGAATTTGTACAAAAAGCTTGCAATGTCCCGAACAGATTCAGGCTTTATACAAACACGGATGTAATCGGGGTTGAACTTGGCGGAAGCCTTAAAAACGTTATAGCAATTGCTTCAGGTTTTGCACATACAATGGAGCTTGGAGATAATTGTATGGGAACCCTCCTGACAAGAGGAATGGCAGAAATAGTAAGACTCTCCGTAAAACTGGGGGCTAATCCTTCGACGTTGTACGGGCTTTCAGGCATGGGTGATTTGATTGCTACCTGTTCAAGTCCAATGTCAAGAAATTACACTGTAGGCGCAATGCTTGGTAAGGGCAAGAAAATAAATGATATTCTAAACGAGCTTGGCTCTGTAGCGGAAGGTGTAAAAACTTCTAAGGCCGTGTGCGATTTGGCTGAAAAATTGGGTGTGGAAGTTCCTGTTTCCAATGCAATTTATGAAGCCGTATACACCGATATTACGCCGGAACAGGTTTTGTCAAAACTTATGAACAGAAAACTCAAGAAGGAAGAAAGTTATGTTTAAATATGCAGTACATTATCTAAAAAATACTTTTGTTCCTCTAAATTGTCCTGACAATGTAAATCTTGATTGCGGTACTATGGTTATTGCGCGTACTGAAAAAGGGGAAGAAGCTCTTAAGGCTTTTCTGGTTACAAAAGAGGTGGCCGAATTGTTTGAAAAATCTGAAAAAACACCGGCCCCTTTTGAGTTTATAAGAGTAATGACAAATGAAGATTTGATGGTGCTTGAAGAGTTAAAAAAAGAAGAAGTAACTTCGTTTTTTAAATGCAAAGAACTGGTAAAAAAGCATAATCTTAATATGAATTTAGTTCAATGCAGAATAACTTTTGACAGAAGAAAGATTTCATTTTATTACACAGCTCCGGAACGCGTAGATTTCAGAGAACTTTTAAAGGATTTGACACAGGTTTTTAAAAGAATGCGTATAGATTTGCGTCACATCGGTGTAAGAGATGAATCTTCAATAATGGATGGCTGCGGTATTTGCGGAAAACCTTTTTGCTGTTCTTCTTATTTAAGAAAATTTGAGTCAATAAATGTAAAATTAGCAAAAGATCAGGGAATGCCTATTGCACCTTCAAAAATCTCCGGGACATGCGGCAGATTATTATGCTGTCTGACATATGAGTATTCCAACTACATTGAAGCTGCAAAAGGTATGCCGCCGATTGGTTCGACCGTAATGACCGCTCAGGGACTTGGAAAAGTATGTTTTATACAATTTTTAAATAATTCTGTTGCGGTAAAATTTGAAGATGGTAAAATTAAAGAATACAATAAAACAGAAATCGAGATGGTTGATGCGGATGTGAATGTAGATATTGATATTCCTGCTATCAATAATTATTCAACGGATGAGAAAGTGGATGCAAAACAGCTGAAACAATTGGAAGATGACAGAAATAGTTCTACCGGTAATGTTTAATATAAGGAGTTTTGTATGTTAGAAAGAATTGAAAGATTACAAGTAATTTCTCTTGGGGTTCTTATTGCGCTGGCCCTTGTGGTTTCAACAAAGATGGTTTCGTCGACTATATCAAATAACGTGATTTCAGTTACGGGCTCTGCTTATGAGATTGTTAAATCCGATTCAGGTACTTTAAATTTTGATGTAGTTGTAAAACGCAGTTCTAAACAGGAAGCTTATTCTGCTTTGCAGAATCAACTTAAAATAGTTGAAAAATATCTTAATGACAAAAATATAAAAGACATAGAGAGAAAAACTATTAACGGGTATTATACATATAAACGTGATGCCAAGACAGGAGCGTACACGGATATTCAAGATGCTTATAATTTATATCAGCCTGTACAAATAAGTTCTGATAACGTAGAATTGATTAAAGAAATTTCTAACGATATTACAAGTTTAATCAACCAGGGAGTGGATATCAATGTTTCTCCGGCATCTTATGATTATTCAAAACTGCCTGAGCTGAAAGTAACATTGCTGGAAAAGGCTTCTCAGGATGCTAAAAGCAGAGCTGCATCAATGTTAAAACCTACCGGTAATTCTGTCGGAAAGATAAAATCAGTAAGAATGGGAGTTTATCAGATAACTCCGGTAGATTCTACAAGTGTTTCCGATATGGGTATAAATGATACTACTTCTATTGACAAAAAAGTTACGGCGGTGGCTAACGTATCATTCAAAATAAAATAAATATTAAGTAATGTAAAAGAAAAACAGCTTTTTGAAATTTGGTTTCTATGGAATACTTTATATATACATAATAGACATTAACAAATGTTAGATTAAGAGAGAGAAAAGAGAAATCAAAAAAATAACTTCCCTCTTCGGGAAGCTTTTTTTTACGCCGGCCTTTTTAGGCAGTTAATCAGACCTTCAACGGCAAGCGTGTAACTTAGTTCCTTGAAACCTACAACCTGAGCAATACAAACAGCTGAAAGTAATGAATTATGCCGAAATTCTTCTCTTGCGTGAATATTTGTCATATGTATTTCAACTGTAGGTATCTGAACTGCGGAAATTGCATCGCGAATGACAACGCTGGTATGCGTGTAGCCGCCGGCATTGATTAAAATTCCGTCATAAATCCCTTTTGCAGATTGGATTTTGTCTACAATATCACCTTCGTGATTGCTCTGCCATACATCGACTTCTGCTCCGAGTGAGTTACCTTTTTCAATAACAGATTTTTCGATGTCCGAAAGAGTTGTATGTCCGTATTTTTCAGGCTCTCTTTGCCCCAGCATATTAAGATTTGCTCCGTTAATAAGTAAAATTTTCATAATTTAAAACCCTTTTAATATTACATATTTTATAATACAATAAGATTTATAAGAATGCGAGGAAAAAATGATAAACAAACGCTGGTATGACAGAGATCCGATTTTGAAAGAGGCTTTAGAATTGTTAAGACTTTCTCCTGATGAAACAAAAACCGAGGCTGCGGAATTTATGCTTCAGCTTCAGGAACAGGTGGCAGGAGAAGTTATTGAACATGTTTATGACATTATAAATACTTATCAGGGAAAAGGAAATCGCTGGTATGATAATGATCCTGTTATGCTGAAAGCGGTAGAACTTTTGCGTAACGCTCCGCCTAAGGTGCAGAGAGTTGCGGCATTAAAGCTTCTTATTGCATTAGAGCAGAAGAGCTTTGAGGGAGTAGAAATTTAAGAATGAAAGATGTTCAGAATCAGTCTGACACACGCGGTGTAGAAATTCAAAAGGTTGGCATAAAAGGTTTTGAACTTCCTCTGACCATTCAGCGGAAGGATAAGGAGGATATTGTGATTTACTCTTCCGCAACTGCCGGTGTTTCTCTTCCTGCTCATTACAAAGGTACTCATATGTCACGCTTTGTTGAGGTTCTGAATGAATGGCGGAGTAAAAAAACTCTTGGTATTGATACAAAAGGCTGTATTGAATCAATTATTCAAAAATTGAATGCAAAAAGCGGGTATTTGAAACTTGATTTCAAATATTTCATAGACAAAAAAGCTCCTGTTACGGGAATTTCCGCTCCGATGTGTTATGATTGCACCTTTGAAGGTATTCTTGATAATTACGGAGAAGAGGATGAGGAATACAGATTTTACCTTGGTGTAAAGGTTCCGGTAACAACACTTTGCCCATGTTCAAAAGAGATTTCTGAATACGGTGCGCATAATCAGAGAGCAATTGTATCGGTTAAAGTTACTTATCCTGAAGATGAGCATATCTGGCTTGAAGATTTGGTGAGAGATATAGAAAAGTGTGCTTCTTGCGAATTGTTCCCGCTTTTAAAAAGAGAGGATGAAAAATTTGTGACAGAAAAAGCTTACAACAATCCTAAGTTTGTAGAGGATGTTTTGAGAGATGTTGTATTGCTTTTGAGAAATAATGACATAATTGACTCGTTTGAAGTCGAGTGTGAATCTTTGGAGAGTATTCATAATCATTCCGCCTGGGCATACCAGTGCGAGGAGTAAGCCAATCTTATACGGTCTAAGCTTGACTGTATCAGCGGTCTAGATGGGTGAGGATGAAACGCAGACGAAATTCTGTCCGAAAAAATAGGAAATGTGATTTTGAAAAATTTTAATGTTAAAAATGTTATTTTTGTACTTATTTTTCTCCTTGCCATATATTTAAGGCTGGATGCATATTTAACTAACAATTCTTTTTTTACCGATGAGATTTTGCTTGCACAGAATATTTTTGAGAGAAATTATACTGAATTGTTTTTACCGCTTAAGTATTTTCAATCAGCTCCGTATTTGTTTCTTGTAATATCAAAATTTATTTCTTTAAATCTTGGAATAAACGAGCTTTGTTTTAGATGGTTTCCGTTTATTTCCGGTGTTGCTTCCGTATTTTTATTTTATTTCTTGTTAAAAGAGCATTTTAAAAATTTCTGGGTAAAAGCTCTCGGTTTGTTTACTTTTGCAATTTCATACCCGCTTTTGTTTTATTCTCAGGCTTTCAAACAGTATTCTTCCGATGTCCTTGTATCAATAATAATTTTATTTGCAGCCGCGAAACTTCAAAGTATAAAATTATCTTCCGCAAAATGTATTTTACTCGGTTTTCTCTGGCTGATTTGTGTAATGCTTTCTTTTCCGGCTTATATAATGCTTGCAGGATTTTTTGCGGCGTGGATTTTTACAAAGAAAAATTTAAAAATACTGTTATCTCTTGTAGTTCCTTTTATATTCAGCCTGTTTTATTATGCTTTTAATCTTTCAAAAGTTGCATCTTCTCAATATCTCTCGGATTACTGGCAAAAAGGTTTTGAAATTTTTTCATTAGGAATTTATAAACTTAACTTTGAATTTCTTTTCCGGTACTATTCATTTCCGCTCTTATTTTTGATATTAATTATTGCGGGATTCTGTTATCTTTATAAATATAACAGATTTTATTTCTGGAACTTATTTTCTGCTATAGTGATAACTCTTGCGGCGGCATTTTTCAAAATTTACCCCTTTGAAAGGCGCCTATGTTTATTTTTGATACCGGCCTTAATATTCATAAGCATTTACCCCCTTGATAATTTAAAAGATAATATAAAATCAAAATTACTTCTTTTTATTGCTTTAATATTTTTCGGTTTTGGATATTTTAACTCTGCAAAAGAATTTATTCGAGGGAATGTAAGTTATTTAAGACAAGATGTTAAACCGCTTCTCGGGATAATTTCCGCTAAAAAAGAGGAAGAAAATATTTATTTGTACTATGGTGCGCTGACTTCTTATTCATATTATTCTAAAATTTACCCCCTTCCTGCAGCGTTTGGGGCAATTTATCCCGCAGATGAAAAACTCTCAGATAAATATATGATTTCCGATTTTAACAGGCTGGCAGCAGGTACGTATTATATTTTATTTGTAAAGGGAACCTGGACTTTCGATAAGGATATAGAGACTGCAAAAAATTGGTTTAGTCAAAATGCCGAAGTTCTTGATGAATACAGTTTAAAATCAGCATCGCTATTTAAGATAAAGATTAAATAAATATTCTTGTATTTATTCCATTATGGTTCTATAATAAAATATAAAGGACAAACGGGGATGAAGAGCAGAGTTTGGGTATTTTTATTATCAATATTTTTATTATGTACTAAAGCTTTTGCTTTGGATGTTTATTCTCCGTATGTGCCCAAAAACAATGAAATTATTTTTAATCAATCAATGTACAAAATTGATGTTATTGATCCAAAAGTCAGTACTAATATGAAAGGTATAAATTATCCGGGACTGAGGGGGGCTAATCAGCTTGTTGTATACACTCCGGCTTTCGGATACAGAACAAATACCAATGAGTACGGAACGGAAGCCATTGTTACCGGAGATACCGTAACTTCCTTAAGCGGGGCTGATTCAATGATCCCCGCAAACGGACTTGTTATCAGCGGACATGGTTTGGCTAAAAAGTGGATTAATGAAAATATTATGGTCGGGGCAAAAATATCAATAGATTATAATAAAAAAATAATAACATCATATATAACCTCTGATACTTTTCTTTATACGGCACGAGAAAGAATAAAAGAAGTTCAAAATATGAAACTTTACTATATTCAAAATACTTCCAATTATAATCCTAAGCGTACGGAACAGAATATATCCAAGGCAAATGACTATATTGATAAAGCCCAAAAGAATGCGGAGGATTCGCAAAAATACGCTTCACGCGCGATAGAATATGCGAATCTCGCCATGTCAACGGTAATTCCGTATGACCCTGCCGAATTAAAAGGTGTTTGGATTAGACCTGCTTATTATAATGAAAAAGATATTGTAAAAAGTGTTGAGCATCTTGCAAATGTAGGGATAAATAATATTTTCTTAGAAACATACTACCATGGAAAGACTATATTTCCTTCGCAGACAATGGCAAAATATGGTTTTATAAAACAAAATGAAGATTTTGCCGGTTTTGACCCCCTTAAAATATGGATAAGAGAAGCTCACAGGCGCGGAATCAAAGTCCATATATGGTTTGAAACTTTTTATGCGGGAAATAAGCCGCCGGAAACTAATCCGGAATACATTCTTGCAAAAAGACCGGATTGGGCAAATTGCAGAAAAAAAATGGCAGAGTCTGCGCAGTTGGACTATTCTGTTTCTGAGCACAACGGATATTTTATAGATCCGGCAAACCCTGAGGTTCAGAATTTTTTATATGAGCTTTTGTGTGAAATAATTACGAAATATCGCCCTGACGGTATAAATTTGGATTACATAAGATATCCGCAAACTCTTGACCCTACATATTCAACGTATGATTTGTCAAATTGGGGATATACAAAATATGCTCGAATGGAATTTAAAAATATGTACGGCGTTGATCCGGTTCTTTTAAGAACTAGCGACCCTCTATGGTACCAGTGGAAATTTTATCGCTGCAATAAAGTAACAAGTTTTGTAAAACGTGTAAGTCATTTGTGCAGGTATAATAAAATTGCAATAACTGCGGTTATTTTCCCTAACAGAACTATGGCTCTAGATACAAAAATGCAGGATTGGAGAACATGGTCAATGAATAATTTTGTTGACGGTTTTACTCCTTTATTTTTGACTTGTGATGATAAAACTGCTATGGGACTGATGGCAGAAGTTTTGAGAAATAAATCTGCCAGTACAAAACTTTACGCCGGCTTGTTTGTAACATTTATGAATGGTGCAGCCTCTGATTTAATCAAGCAAATTCACGCGGCAAGGAAATATGCATTAGGCGGTATAATTATATTTGATTACGCTCATTTAACGGATAATTATGTCAGCACTCTTACTGAAAGTATATTCAAAGGCAGAAAAGAAGTCGTAATACCTTCTCAGGCAGAAGCGGAACAAATGCAGCAAAAGGATAATAAGAGTGGAAGATGAGAATAATAATAAAAAAAGAGCATTTCTCGGAATCTGGTTTGAATGCTGCCACGTGTACGGCAGGTTATACAAAAATCGAACCGGAACGGCTTATGTCGGCAGGTGTCCGAAATGCCTGCGTCCGGTATCTGTAAGAATCGGCGGAGACGGAACAAGCAGAAGATTTTTTATCGGAAGATAGTGAGGTAAATATGAATTTAAGCGATTTAAGAAACGAAAACGAAGTTTTAGATATTTTTTGTAATCTGGTGTCAATACCTTCTCCTTCTCTAAAGGAAGAAAAGGTTATAAACTGGGTACTTGATTTTTGTAAAAGAAATAATATTGACGGCAGATGCGATGATTACGGAAATGTTTACATTAATGTACCCGCAACAGATTCTTCAAAAGAACCTTTGATGCTTTCTTCTCATATGGATGTTGTGGGTGACGACAGTCCTGTTAATATTTATCTTGATGGTGATTTTATAAAAGCGGAAGGCAGAACTCTCGGTGCTGATGATAAGGTTGGTGTTGCTTGTGCTTTGATGCTTGCAAAAGAGCTAACCCCCTCCCCAACCCTCCCCGCAGGAGAGGGGGCATTTCCACACGGCGGTCTGGAAATTACGTTCACACGTGATGAAGAATCCGGCATGAGCGGTGTTGAGCATGTGGAATTTAATAAAATCAAATCAAAACATATTCTTGTATGCGATGCGGATAAACTTGGACAGCTGCAAATTTCGGGCGCTAGCTACACAAATGCGAAAATTACCGTAAAGGGGCTTAAAGGCGGACACTCTGGAATTGATATCGGGGACGCAACCAGATTGAATGCTGCAAAAATGATAGCGGAACTTCTTGCAGAATTTCCGCAGGGCGCTTATTATTCAGACGAAACAGGTGTCATTACTTCCTGCAACCTTGGTGCAATTGTTGCAGGCGGAATCCAGAACTCTGTCGCTTCAATTGTAGAAAAAGGTATTAAGACTAACGATTATATTACTGAGATTCTGAAAAAAACTTCTACAAATATTATAAATACCCTCGGTATGGCATCTTACTCAATAAGAAGTGCAAGTGTTGAAAAAGAAAATGAATTAAAGAATTTGATGCAGTCGATTGTTGAAAAGTTTAATGAAAAACATAAAGGTTTGGCAGAAGCAAAAATAGAGTTTGAAGTACATCTTCTTCCGTTTGAGCGGGCAGAGGATGACAGGATTGAAAAAGTTCACACAAAAGCCTGCGAAATAGCCGGAATAAAAAATGATATTTCATCTTTTCACGCAGGAGCCGAAACTCATATCTACTGCCATAATAAAAACGCCGCCGGCGAAACCTTTATGCCGGTGCTTTTAGGGCTTGCAGACGTTTATAATATGCACTCTGCTGCTGAAAAGGTCGATTACAAGTCAATTATCAAAGGTTACGAAGTCATTAAAAATACCTTTGAAGAGTTTAATTTGTAAATATTTTACTATATTTCAGGGCGGATTGAATTTTATATTCAATCCGCCCTATTTTTATAAAATACTATCAAAAAGTAAAATCAAACAGTTCATGTACTTCAACCTCCAGCGCATCAGCAAGAATCTTGATTGTCCGTATTGTAACGTTTGCCTCGCCGCGCTCTATCTGACCGATATAGTTAAAATTCATATCAACTTTTTCAGCGAGTTTCATTTGTGAAAGTTTTCGGGATTTTCTTACATAAGCCAGTTTAGCGCCGAACTTTTTTTCTAAATTATTATTCACAGCCATAGTACTAGTATAGTATTAGCGCCAGCCTAATTCTAATTGCTGTTAAGTATGTTTTACCAGTTCACAACTGTTACATTTTGTAAAAATTTTACTTCATTTTGACAAAATATTAAATGTTTGAGTTTTAATAGTTCATGAATATTAAATAACAGTCAACAACTATTATATGAAAGGTAAGGTAAGTATGAAAATTTTCCCAATCACAGCTCCTGCAAGAGGTGTATCTGTACATCAGGTTAAAAAAGATGAAACTAAACATTCAACATTAATTTCAGAATCAAAAGATGTATTTAAAGCTGATTTACAGAATTATAATAATGCGGTTTCTTTTTACGGATTAAACGCGAAAGGAATTGTAAAACAAAGGGGGCTTTTATTTCATATAACAAGCCTTCCTGCGCATCGTTCTTATTGCGGTCAGTTTGGCGACCCTCAAACGACAAAATTCATTAACTGGTTGAAAGATGCACAACAAACTCACTGGATAATGAATCCATTAAATGCCTTAGATAATTCTCTTTGTCCGTACGGCTCACTCGGGCGTTTTAGCAGAAATAAATTTATTGTTAATCTGAATAAACTTACAGGAAAAGAGTACGGAAAAATTTTGAAACCAAAAGAATTGCCGGACGATATTACAACACCGGAATTTACTCTTGAAATGTTGGAAAAACAAAAAAATCCGAGATTTGAACTGGCGTTTTCAAGATTTAAAAAATTGCCGAATGATGCGCCGATAAAAAAAGAATATAATAAGTTTGCAGAACAAAATGAGAGTCTCTGGCTTGATGATTATGCTAATTATGAGGCGTTATCTCACAGTTTTGGGCCGTATTGGACAAAATGGCAAAAAGATTTGCAGACCGCTCCGGAGGATGCAAAAAAAAGAAGGGGTAAGTCTCCAGGATAGAATTTTAAAAGTCTTAGACGGGAATTTTTCTAAAGAAGAATATGAAGATCGCGTTAATTTGTATAAATTTGAGCAGTTTTTATATGATAAGCAATTTAATGAAATGACAGAAGAATTAAATCAAAACGGTATTCATTTAATTTTAGACTTGCCGGTAGGAATAGGTTCAGAGGGACCAGATGTTTGGGGCAAAAAAAATATGTTTCTTCTCGACAAGGATTTTAAGCCGGCTAAATTAAGCGGATGTCCTCCAGAGGAAGCATATCCATATACTCAGGTTTGGGGGCAGCCGTTATATAATTATGATTCTCCTGACTTATGGGATTATCAGGAAGCATCAATAAAACAACTTCTCAAAAATGCTGATTTACGATTAGATCATTTTGTCGGATATATTAATAGAGGAGCTATTCCGGCCGAGTATAAAAAAGCTGACGGAACCATTTTAAAGGGTAATGATATCTTTAAACCTGTAGAGGAAGGCGGTATGGGAAGCGGATTCTTTGATAATAGCTGGATTGAGGATATTTATAATAAAAAAAGTCCGAAAGGTGAGAATATTTTTGAAATATTTGTAAGAGTCGCAAAAGAATTAGGTAAAAAACCGGAGGATACCTATATATTAGAAGATTTTGGCCCTCTGGGAAATACAAAACTATATAGAGATTTTTATAAAAAATATGGCAAAAATTTTACAAGCCAGCAGGTTCCTGTCGGAATGAATATTTGCGATCCGAAAAATCGTAAGGCGATGAAATCCAATGTTGCAATTCTGACCGGAAATCATGATATGCCGCCGCTTAGAGAATTTGTAGATAAACTTACCTCTGAGGCTAAAACAAAACAGGATAAAAAACTGCAAAGGCAGTTTGAGACCTTCTGCAAGGATGAATTGAAGCTTACGGATGAAGAAATGAAAAATAAGGATTCAATATTCAGTAATCTTATGAAGTGGCATTATACAATGAATGTAAAACAGGTTCAGACAACTCTTCAAGATGCACTCGGAATTTATTTCAGACCGAATATCCCGGGATTCTGGAATGGTTTGACAGATAAATTCTTGATGAAAACAACTCCGGAAGCATTGCTGCCATATTGGAGCAGAGTTTTTCCTAAAGATTTTCTTTCGCGAGATAATCAAAGCGGAATCAATCCGGGATATAAAATTTTTGCAGACAAATTTGTACAAATGATGAAAGAATTATATCCGAAAGAAAAATAAATTTGCAAATTTTCTTTCAAAACAGCACCACTCCAAGCACACACAAAAAAGTAATTTCGGGAATGGTGCTGTTTTAATAAAAAAATATTTACTGACAAATTATTTTTTTACGTGTTTTAATACTTACAAAAGGAGGCCCAACTATGAACATTAAAGCAATCACAAGCGGAAACACTGTAGAAAATTGTCAGGCATTCAGAGCAAAACTGCCTTTATCAAGAATTAAGTTTGCAAAAGATATTAATAATAAGGAATTACCGGTAGATAATTATGTAAGAGAAATGTTGATTGAACAGGGTAATGAGATTGAAAAAGTTGCAGATTTTTTGGGGAAAGATGTTGTTCTTGCACAAAGAGGAAATCTTCTTCTTGCAAATTCCGGTCCGAGAACTTCCGTGATTGATATGAGAAACATGAAAAACGGGCAGGAATTAATAGACGGAATTACAAATAATTTGAAAATAAATGCATAACAAAAGAAGAGGTATCAATTGATACCTCTCTTTTTTATTATTTATAATCTGGGGCGGATAAATTAATTAAATATTTATTATTTACCCCTTTACCCCGCTTAGCCTTTCATAGCGTTTTCAACAGCAACAGCAACTGCAACAGTAGCACCAACCATAGGGTTGTTACCCATACCGATAACACCCATCATTTCTACGTGAGCAGGAACTGAAGAAGAGCCTGCGAACTGTGCGTCACCGTGCATTCTGCCCATAGTATCCGTCATACCGTAAGAAGCCGGACCTGCTGCTACGTTATCAGGGTGAAGTGTACGGCCTGTACCGCCTCCGGATGCTACTGAGAAGTATTTTCTGCCGTTTTCCCAGCACCATTTTTTGTAAGTACCGGCTACAGGGTGTTGGAATCTTGTAGGGTTAGTTGAGTTACCTGTGATAGAAACATCAACACCTTCTTTAATCATAATGGCAACACCTTCGTTAACATCATCAGCACCGTAGCATTTAACTTTTGCTCTTTCGCCTTCTGAGAAAGGAGTTTCTTTAACAACTTTTAATTCGCCGGTTTTGTAGTTGTATTCCGTTTCAACGTGAGTAAATCCGTTGATTCTTGCAATAAGATAAGCAGCGTCTTTACCTAAACCGTTCAAGATAACTCTTAAAGGTGATTTTCTGACTTTGTTTGCGTTTCTCGCAATACCGATAGCGCCTTCAGCAGCAGCAAATGATTCGTGACCTGCTAAGAAGCAGAAACAGTCAGTTTCTTCTCTTAATAACATAGCTGCCAGGTTTCCGTGGCCTAAACCAACTTTTCTTGTGTCACCGACTGAACCCGGTACTGCAAATGCCTGTAAACCGATACCGATAGCTTCTGCAGCTTCGGCAGCAGTTTTGATTCCTTTTTTAATCGCAATGGCGCATCCTAAAGTATATGCCCAGGAAGCGTTGTCGAATGCAATCGGCTGGATGCCTTTAACGATGGCATCAACATCGATGCCTTTTGATAAGCATAATTCGCGAGCATCTTCCAAAGATTTGAAACCGTATTCAGGTAAAAC
>CALUVJ010000032.1 GCA_944324195.1 Candidatus Gastranaerophilales bacterium | reverse complement strand
GTGGCCGAGTGGCTAAAGGCGACAGACTGTAAATCTGTTCACGAGAGTGTACGGTGGTTCGAATCCACCCCTGCCCAATTCTTTAAGACTCCAAGTGGAGTCTTTTTGCGTGAAAAGGGGTGAGATGAGAAACACCGTCGGTGGTTCGAGCGGGAGCGAGCTGAGGGCGAAGGATTTTTGCTTCAATGGAAGTGTTTTTTTGAAGCAAAATCCGGAGACCCGTTATACGCGAGCGACCAAGAGTTTTGGTTTGACTCATTTTCTACCTGCGTAATTATTCTTGTTACAAATGAATTTCACGAAGTTGTCTTATTAAAGCAGTCTTATTTGTCCGATAAGTACTGTACACTTGTTGCAGGCTATATGATTCCGGGTGAAAACGCGGAAAATGCGGCCAGAAGAGAAGTAAAAGAAGAAATCGGAGTAGAACTTAAATCTTTAAATTACGCCGGCTCTTACTGGTTTGAACAAAAAAATCTTCTAATGGTCGGTTTTATAGGACAAGTGAATAAATGCAAACTTACTTTATCAAAAGAAGTGGATTCTGCTTTCTGGGTTAAATGGGAGCTTGTGCCTGATTATATTTTCCCGGAACATCCCGATAACGCGGCTTATGCTATCTATAAAACATACGTAAATCAAATTATTCGGGGCAGAGAACTGCAGCTGAACAATTAAAATATACAGGCTAGCTTCACTGATAAATTGTAAACCCTTCTAAAATATGTTATTATATTAAAGTATTTTTAATGGTCTTATTATATAAAATTTAACCCAAGGAGGTGTTTATGAAAGGTTTTGCAATGCTTAAAATCGGTGAAACCGGTTGGATTACAAAAGATACTCCCAAATGCGGTCCTATGGATGCAATTTGTAAACCGCTTGCACTGGCACCGTGCACATCCGATGTTCACACAGTCTGGGCCGGTGCAATCGGAGAAAGACACAATATGATTCTGGGACATGAAGGTGTCGGAGAAGTTGTAGAAGTCGGAAGTCTTGTAAAAGATTTTAAACCGGGAGATAAGGTTCTTGTATCCGCAATTACTCCAGATTGGAATTCTCTTGAAGCACAGGAAGGTTATTCTATGCACTCCGGCGGAATGCTTTCCGGCTGGAAGTTTTCAAACTTCAAAGACGGAGTTTTTGCCGAATATTTTCACGTAAATGATGCTGACGGCAATCTTGCACATTTGCCTGAAGGCATTAGCCTTGAAGCAGCCTGTATGATTAGCGATATGGTACCAACCGGTTTTCACGGTGTAGAATTAGCAGATGTACAATTTGGAGACAATGTTGCGGTAATCGGTATCGGGCCTGTCGGGCTTATGTCTGTTGCTGCTGCCGCAATACGCGGTGCTGCCAATATTTATGCGGTTGGCTCAAGAAAAGTTTGTGCAGACCTTGCCAAAGAATTCGGAGCCACTGAAATTATTAACTACCGCGAAGGCGACATTGTAGAGCAAATTCTGGAAAAAACAAAAGGAAAAGGCGTTGACAGGATTATTGTTGCCGGCGGAGACAACGATACTTTTGATCAGGCAATAAGGATGCTCAAACCCGGCGGCAAAATCGGCAATGTAAATTATCTGGGCGAAGGCGATTATGTAAAAATTCCTCGTGTTGAATGGGGCTGCGGAATGGGACACAAAATGCTTACAGGCGGACTCATGCCGGGCGGAAGGCTGCGTTCGGAAAAACTTGCACGACTTGTTTTATCAGGAAGAATCCACCCGGAAAAACTAATCACACATACTTTCCACGGGCTAGAAAATGTAGAGCCGGCATTGATGCTTATGAAAGATAAGCCAAGAGATTTGATAAAACCAATAGTTATTATTGACTAATATTTAAGGCGGCCTTGCAAAAGCAAGGCCGCCTTATTTCATACAGACAATATGTTTTATCATTATACTTTCAATATATTCCAACATCTAATTACAAAAATTAAAACTTTAAACATAATAAAAAATATGAAACGAGCTTTAATTTTAATACTTGGAATAACTTTAATTTTTTCAATAGTGGGATATATATTATACACAATGTATAATATGCGTGTTACAGCAGTATTTGAGGAGCTTGAACCCTTTCCAAAAAATATCAATGTATATTATCGCGGATTCAAATTTGGGCGAACAATAAGAGTTTACCCGTCTGAAGATTTTAAATCCACATATGTAGATATGATTCTTAATGTAAAGGGAATAAACTTACCGGATAATATCACGGCTAAAGTCAAAGTTAAGAATAAAAAAGACTATATTGAAATTATTTATCCTGATGAACCGTCTATAACTTATTTAAAAAACCATTCCGTAATAGAAGGCAAGACCTGTAAAAATTTATCAAGTTATATTGATTCTCAGGCAGAGGACGGCAGTCTTGACGAATTAAGGGACAATCTAAATACAACCGTTCAGGCAGCAGGCGGCACATTTAATGCTTTAACTGATTTAATCGGAACCGCAAATGATATACTCAAAGACTTAAAACCGTCATTAATAAAGAGCGGAGACAATCTTGCCGCAGCAAGTCAGAGTTTAGCGGAAGTTTCTGAAGAATTAAATCAATCTTCCAAACCTAAAAAATTTAAAAACATTTTCGATAATATTGAACAAACAACAATAAACATAGAACGCTCTACCAGAAATTTTGAAAGTGCAAGTCTTTATGTTTCTGATATTACGAAAAATGCAAACAGAGAAACCATAGCGCTTGTAAACTGTTTAATAAAAAACATAAATACCGTTGTCAACAACATTAATGATATTGTTAAAGGATTCAAACACACGCTTTCCAGCCGTTTTGGCGGTATGAAAATTATGTTCGGAAAACCTATAAGCTAAAATAAGGCGGGAGTTTTTGCAAAAATTTGCAAAAACTCCCGCCTACTTTCACACCAAAAAGCAAATTATCATTTAAAACTCTGCTTTACATTGATTCACACTTTGTTGAATTGAAAAAATATTTCATATATCCTTTAAGTGTAGCAGAAATTATTTAGGAATTTTAGATGGAAAAAGTTTTAGCAGAGAACGGATTTATTATAGATTTGAGCGATGCAAAAAGCACTACACAGTTAGTTTTTGAACTTAGCTCAATTATGGAGCATCCGGAAGTTAAAGGTAAAAATGTCCGATTAAAACTCGGATCTTTAGACTTAAAACAATCTCAACTATTAAGTATTAAAGCATTAATAGAATCAATGGAAGCCACACTGGCATATATTGATACAAAATCTGAGCAAACTGAAGCTTCCGCCGTAAGTCTAGGTATTATTGTTTCAGAAGTTTCAGAAGAAGCATCTGTCGTTTGTTCTCAAAGTGATGAAATAAAAGTTGAACCTGTAGTTGTAAAAACAGAAGTTCCGGACGAGACGGAAGAAGTTCAGGGAAGTAACGAAGATAAAACCATAGAAGTTCACGCGGAAGAGCAAACCGGCCCCATAGAAACAACTGATGGCGTAGAAGATGTGTATGACGAAGAGTCTATGGAAGAGCTTTCTGAAATTATTCCGGCAGAGCATTTTGAAGCAGATTTTGAAGCACTGGCACAAAATGAAGGTCTAATTAAACCGGAGGAGACAAGCAAATACATTCTTCTCGATACGGGAGATGTTCTGCCGAAAGATACGGAAGAAAATAATATTAATACAGAAACACTTCCTACTTTATATATAAATCAAACTTTACGTTCAGGTCAGACCGTAAGTTATGAGGGAAATATTTTAATTATAGGAGATGCTCATCCGGGAAGTGAAATTGTTGCAGGCGGAGATATCACGGTGTGGGGTATTTTAGGCGGCATTGCACATGCCGGAAACCAGGGTAATGTTACATCAAAGGTCAGAGCGCTAAAATTAAATGCAATACAATTAAGAATAGCCGGTTTGTACGCAAGAAGGAATGATACATTGAATGTTCCTTATGTACAAAAGACTAATGAGTTTACTCCTGAAGAAGCTCAAATTGAAGATGGAAAAATAGTAATTTATAAAAAGTTAAGGAGAGATTAATGGCAGGTCGAGTAATAGTAATCACATCCGGAAAAGGCGGAGTCGGCAAAACAACTACAAGTGCAAACATAGGTACTGCACTTGCCAAAGCCGGATATAAAGTTGTCCTTATAGATACTGATTTAGGCTTAAGAAACCTTGATTTGCTATTAGGACTTGAAAACAGAATCGTATACACAATTGTAGACGTAATAGAAGAGCGCTGCAAATTAAAGCAGGCGCTTGTTAAGGATAAAAAGAATCCTAATTTATCACTTCTTGCTGCTGCGCAAACACGTGATAAAAGTGCCGTTAATGCAGAACAGTTAAAAGAAATTTGCGACACTTTAAAGGATGAAAATGATTTCGTACTCATTGATTGTCCGGCAGGTATTGAGCAAGGATTCCAAAATGCAGTTGCAGGAGCTACGGAAGCAATAGTAGTTACGACTCCTGAAATGTCAGCAATCAGAGATGCAGACAGAATTATCGGACTTTTGGAAGCAAAAGAGGAAATTAAAAGCTACAAACTTCTGTTAAACAGAGTTCGTCCGAGTCTCATTAAATCAAATGACATGATGAGCGTTGATGATGTTGTAGAAATACTTTCCTGCCCTCTCATCGGTATAATCCCGGAAGATACAGGAATCATCACATCAACAAACAAAGGTGAACCGATTGTTAATGATGAAGACGCTCTCGCCGGAAAAGCCTACAGAAACGTTGCACAACGAATTCTTGGCGAAGAAGTACCTTTCCTGGATTTAGATGAGCCAAAAGGATTTATGGCAAAAATTAAAAATGCATTTGCAAAACTGAAAGCGAAGGTGTAGAATGGGACTTCTCTCTGATATTTATAATACAGTGGCTAAGTTCTTCCGCCCTCAAGAAGAACAGGGTGATGCATCCAAGTCTGTTGCAACAAACAGATTGAAACTTGTATTAATGCAAGACAGAACAAATCTTACTCCTAAGATATTAGAGCAGATGCGCGGTGAATTAATAGACCTTTTATCCAGGTATGTCGAGCTTGATAAAGAACTTTTGGAACTCAATTTTGAACAAGAAGGAGATCAGGTTGCTTTAATGCTTTCTATTCCGGTGATAAGAGCTAAGGATGAAGAAGAAATTGAAGCAGCACTTCGTGCGGAAGCTGAAAAACTTGAAGCAAAACTTGAAAATCTTTCTGAAGAAACCGAGTCGGATAATAATGAAGAAGGTAGTGAGGATTATTCCGCTGAAGCAGGGCAGGAAATATCAGAGACTTCGGAGAACGAAACTACGGGAATGTCTACTCCTGATGGTATGAATTCAAGTAAGAACCAAGAAGAATCAACAGAAGAATGCCATTCTGAAGCATAAATGATTTCTGCTTAAAATATACATCTTCAACTAAAAGTCTCGTGGCTTTACTTGTTTTCGCCAGTTAGATTCAATTTGTTCAAGTGAAATTCCTTTGGTTTCCGGTACAAAAAAGTAAACGAAAATTATACAAAGAATTGATACAATACCAAATATCCAGAATGTCCACGCTCCGCCGATTCTATGCAGAAGCACAGGAAAACTCCCTACAACAAAGAAATTAAAGGCAAAGTTGGAAACAGTGCAAACACTCATTGCAACACCTCTTATTTTAAGCGGAAAGACTTCCGACACAAGAATCCACCCGATTGGTCCAAGACTCATTGCAAAGCAGACAATATAGGTTACAAGGCTCCCTACTGCTACCCACTTTAGACTTGAACCTAAAGTTCCCGCAAAAGCAAATGAAGTTCCAAGCGCAAACAGACTAAGCATAACACCTGTCAGACCAAAATACAAAAGCGGCTTTCTGCCGAGTCTGTCGGTAAAAAATACAGCAACTATTGTCATTACGAAATTTACAACCCCAATACCCGTTGTTGCATATATAGCAGTCAAATTACTGTCAAAGCCGGCCGTTTTAAATATAGTCGGTGCATAATATATAATTGTATTTATACCCGTACAAATTTGTGCAAACATAATACCGATTCCGACAACAAACGGCATTATCATCCACTTTGAAAATCTAAATTTTTTATCGGTTTTATCTCCCAGCGTTGCCCGGATTTCAGCAATTTCTTTATCTGGGTCTGTTTCAGGCTCAATTCTTGCAAAAACTTTCTTTGCTTCATCATCTCTGTTTTTAGATACAAGCCATCTCGGCGTATCTTTCATAAAGCACATTCCAATAAACAAAATCAACCCCGGAACAACTCCGGCAAAAAGCATCCAGCGCCAGTTATAAACAGCTTGCGCAAACACGGCATTTATGAAATATGAAAACAAAATTCCGGCCGTTATTGCCCACTGGTATAGCGATACAAGCGTACCTCTAAGGTTCTTCGGCGAAACCTCCGAAAGATAAAGCGGAACTACAAAATTAACAATTCCGACAGCAAACCCGACAAAGATTCTTGATAAAATAAGGACATAGACATTTGGCGCAAAAGCGCACATCAAAGAGCCGAGAATAAATATCACGGCAGTCGCCATAATAATCTTTTTTCGCCCGAAAATATCCGCAAGAACTCCGTTTGTTGCAGCACCGATTACCGCACCTATCAGAACGGAGCTTACCAAAAAACCCTGCAAGGTGTCTGGCAGAACCCACGTTTCATTAATAAAAAGCAGCGCACCCGAAATTACTCCCGTATCGTACCCTGACAGAAGCCCGCCCAGGGATGCAACAATTGCAACAATATAAAGCCAAATGTATCTCATATAAACACCTCTTATATTTTATATTCCACAGAATGCAGTTTTTATAACACTAGTTAAATATTTTGCTTAATACTTCTTTAGAATGCATTAAATCGCCATGAACAATTTCAAACAATTTTTCGATAAAGTCTCTTGTTTCTTGATATTCCGCAGGAACACTATATTTTATATAATATAAATCCATTGGCAAAAAGCCGGTTTCATTAGGATAAAGATAATTTATTCCAATCTTTTCGGCGCCATGTTTTTGATAAAACCTTATCCGTCTTAGAGTATTCGGTTTACTCTCGTCCGGCTTTTCTACCTCCAGAAAACACCCTTTTTTTGAGTTAAACTTTTCTTTCAGAGTCTCTAAAATTTTTCCGCCATAACCATTTGATTGAAATTCCTTAAAAATCGCAACATAATCAATAAAAATGAAATCATTCCGGAGAAACAAAACAACATAGCCGACAGGAATTCCGTCCTCAATTACATCATAAGCAGAATAATTTTCGCCCAAAATCTTCTGAAACTTTTCATACTGTTTCAGCTCTGATGCCGGAAACTGAAATAACATATCGCTATAGATCTTTTTGAAATCCGAAGTTTTTACAAGCTCCATATTTTTATTATAACAGATTTTATACTAACTTTCAGAATCACTGTCTGAAACAAGCCAGGCCGTAGGTTTTGGTAATCTCTGATTACCGAAACGATAATTTTATTGATGCGGTAAATTTTTTAATTTACCGCATTCTACATTCTGGTTGGTATTTTCCCCTCGCCCCTTGTGGGAGAGGGGTAGGGGTGAGGGGTGACTGGATTGCTTCGCTGCGCTCGCAATGACATCAAGCCAGTAGGTTCTGGTAATCCATGATTAACGAAACGATAATTTTATTGATGCGGTAAATTTTTTAATTTACCGCATTCTACATTCTGTCAAAGGCAGGCACGCTTATGCTTTGCCCAACCTGCTCTTAATAAAGGCGGCGCATTGTAATGCGCCGCCTTTTAATATTTAACATAAATAAAACTAAGAAATTCTTCCCGGAACAACAACCCCGCCTTTAAGGTTCTTTTTATAAAACTCTACGTGCGGCTGAAGTACACTGTCTAAGACTTCCGGAAGTTCCCGGTTCTGCATAACGGCTTCAACAATTTCCTGATAAACTGTTGCAAACGCTCTCAGCTGAGTTACAGCACCTGCAGCCTGAGGAGTTAAACCGAGTTTAGAAGTTTCAACGTATTCTTTAAAGAAAGCACCTGTTGATTCGTAAGACTTAGTCAAAGCTCCGATATATGCTTCTGCGTTTTCTGAACAAACTCCGTTATCTACAGGAACAGTCAATGCAAATACAAGTTTATTTGCTGGATTAAAATGTGCTTCTGCAGAGTGATGCATTGCATCAGGAACTTTTGCAACCTGTTTTAATGTATCTTTAACTGATTCGTTCTGCATTTGAGCGTGCCAGTAAACAGTGTTCTCAAACATTGAACCCATATACTGGTGAACAGAAGCTTCAATTCCGTTTAATTTTGCATCAGCCCAGAAAATACCTTCTTTTAATGCGTCATTTGATTCTAAATCATCTGATAAAGAAAGTGAAGAAATTTCCTGTGCAGACATTAACATTGATTTCATATCATCTTTGCTCATGCCTGCAAAAGCAAGGGTAAATAATGCGTGATCATCGAAAGCTGAAAATCTTCCGCCGACATCATCATGGATATACAAATCTCCGAGCCAGCCGTTTTCGTTTGAAGTTCTTCTAAGCTCACTCTTTTCAGAATTCTTATCAGTTACTGCAATAAAGTGTTTTGCTGCAGACTTTTTAGCTTCTTCGCTTGATTGCCCTTTTGCGGTATAAGCATCTTCAAGCATTTTTTGGATTCTTAAAAATCCGTCTTTTGTTTCAAATGTTGAACCTGATTTGGAAGCGACAAGGTAGTTTGAAGATAAAACATCGTTTCCGAGCTTTTCCAAAAATCTTGCAAAACTAATTGAATCAACATCAGAATAAAAATAAATTTTATCACCGCAAATATTTAAACCGTTGATACCAAGCATGTGTTCTACAGTATGTTTAGAACCACCGATACCAAGAACGCTGAGCTTGTCAACTCCTGACTGTGATTTAAGTTTTGCAACTAAAGAATAGATATCATCCAATCTTTTGGCCTGTTCTTGCGGCAGATTAACCCAATTTAAGAATTTTCCCGGCTGATTTGCACGGCTTGAAAATTCTTTTACAAATTCAGATGTTTTAGAAGAATATTTTGAGAAATCTACACCTGAAAAAGTTGTTTTTAATGATGAATTTTTAGTTAACATATTTAACTCTCCTTTTTCTATATAATACCATAAGCAGAAAAAAAGGACTCAAATATATGTATTCACTACTTTGTGAAAAAATGTTTTAAATATTGTCCGGTATAAGATTTCGGATTTTGTGCAATTTCTGCAGGTGTACCGCAAGCGACAATTTCTCCGCCCATATCTCCGCCTTCCGGCCCCAAATCGATTATGTAATCGGCAACTTTTATCAAATCCAGATTATGTTCTATTATTAAAATTGTATTTCCGTTGTCAGCAAGTTGTTGAATAATTTTAATCAGTTTGTCCAAATCATGCCAGTGGAGCCCTACCGAAGGTTCATCAAGAAGATAAAGCGTCTTTCCTGTCGCTCTTTTATTGAGTTCGGAAGCCAGTTTAATTCTTTGAGCCTCACCGCCTGAAAGTGTTGTGGCGCTTTGCCCGAGCTTTATATAATCCAAACCGACATCGTTTAATGTTTTTAATTTATTTGCAATTTGAGGAATATTTTCAAAAAATTCATAAGCTTCTTTTACACTCATTTCAAGTACATCAGCTATTGTTTTACCTTTGTACTTAACTTCCAGAGTTTCATTATTATACCGTTTTCCTTTGCAGACATCGCACTTTACGTATACATCAGACAAAAAGTTCATTTCAATTTTTAAAACTCCGTCGCCCGTACACGCTTCGCACCTGCCGCCTTTAACATTAAAACTAAACCTTCCCGGCTTATATCCTCTCATTTTAGCTTCATTTGTCTTGGCATAGAGTTCCCGTATCGGCGTAAATACATCCGTATAGGTAGCAGGATTTGAACGCGGAGTTCGACCTATAGGAGATTGGTCAATGTCTATAATTTTATCTAAATGTTCAAACCCTAAAATTTCACCGACTCCTTGAGGTTTTGGCCTATTTTTGCGAAGTTTGTGAACAGCGTATTCATATATTAATTCCTGCATCAGTGTTGATTTCCCGGAGCCGGAAACACCGGTTAAAACAACAATTTTGCCCAGCGGAATATCTAAATCAATATTTTTCAAATTATTTTTGAAAGCATTTCTTATCTGCAAATAATACCCGTTTCCTTCGCGAATTTTTTTAGGAATCGGGATATTATATTCACCGCTCAAATACTTTCCGGTAATTGAAGCCCTGGCATTGATAATATCTGCAACATCACCGGCTGCAATAATTTCTCCGCCGTTAACTCCGGCCTTTGGGCCTATATCCACAATATAATCGGCATTTCTGATAGTATCCTCATCATGCTCGACTACAATCAGAGAATTACCCATGTTTCTTAATTTCAAAAGCGTTTTTATAAGCCTGTCATTATCTCTCTGATGAAGTCCTATGGACGGTTCGTCGAGGACATACAACACACCGGAAAGCCCGCTTCCAATCTGGGTTGCGAGTCTTATTCTCTGAGCTTCGCCACCTGATAGTGTTCCGGAGGTGCGCGCCAGATTTAAATAATTCAAACCGACATCACAAAGAAATTTCAATCTGGCGCGCACCTCATCCAGAATTTGTTTTCCGATTTTCAATTGAAAATCGGAAAGTGTAAGATAAAGTTCACTTACAAACTCATACGCTTTATCTACAGGCATGAGACAAAATTCATAAATATTTTTTCCGTTTATGCGCACAGCAAGCGGAAACGGTTTAAGCCTTGCACCGCCGCACTTTTCACAAGGTGTAGTCACCATGTATTTTTCAATTTCCGCCCTCCAGTACTCACTGTCAACATTATAATGCTTCATTAAAAACGGAATTACACCAATAAATCGCTGGAGCGTTGTTCTGTACCTATGGCTTCCGAATTCTTTAATACGCATAGGAATCCGCTCATCGGAACCGTAGAGAATAATATCCTGATGTTCTTGCGGCAGATCTTCAAACGGAATATCAAAATCAATTTTATAAGCAGCTTTGACAGCAGACAAAACATCTTCATAATAAGAGGTTGATGATTTACTCCATGGGTAAATTGCCCCTTCTTTAATACTTTTGGTTCTATCGGGAATTACTAAGTCAGGGTCTATTTTAAAATCCACACCGATACCGCCGCACTTATCGCAAGCGCCGTAAGGGGCATTAAAAGAAAATATTCTCGGCGTTAATTCTTCAAAACTCAAATTACAATCAGGGCAGGCGAGTTTTTCGCTATAAATTATTTCTTCCCCTCCGACGACATCAATTGTTGTAACTCCGTCAGCTTTTTTAAGCGCAATTTGAACACTATCCGCAATTCTTGAACGTGCTTCCGGCTTTACGACAACACGGTCAATTACGACAGAAATTGTATGCGCCTTTGTTTTTGCAAGCTTAATTTCATCTTCATCAAGATTGTAAACTTCACCATCAACCTTTACGCGTACAAAGCCTTCCTGCCGAAGTTCTTCAAAAAGGGATTGAAATTCACCTTTTTTTCCTTTGGCAATTGGCGCAAGAATTTGGATTTTTGTTCCAGCTTCAAGCTTTAGAATATTTGTAACAATTTCATCAATCGTTTGCGGTTTAATTGGTTTCCCGCATTTTGGACAAAAAGGAGTTCCAATTCTTGCATACAAAAGACGTAAGTAGTCATAGATTTCAGTTACGGTGCCTACGGTTGAACGCGGATTGTTGCTTGTAGACTTCTGGTCAATTGAAATAGCCGGTGTAAGCCCGTCAATATAATCCACGTCCGGTTTATCCATCTGCCCCAAAAACTGGCGTGCGTAGGTTGAAAGACTTTCTATATATCTTCTCTGGCCTTCCGCAAATATTGTATCAAAAGCAAGCGAGCTCTTGCCCGACCCGGACACTCCGGTAAAAACGACTAATTCATTTTTTGGAATTTCCAGAGAGACATTTTTGAGATTATGTTCTCTTGCTCCCTTTATAACGATCTTTTCACTCATACTTAGATTATATCATCAACATTTCAATAAAGACCAATATTTTTTAAACCGGCCTGAAAGGCATGAAATAACGTAAACATCGGCCGCGCCCTTCGGGCGCGGCCGATGTTTATCATTAGATTAACTACATCCTATATTCATCCAAGAATACATAACACGATTCCAAATCCTTATTAGAACAATGATATGGTGCATTTTTTTCTATTGCAAGCGGGTCAAGTTGTCTCAAATTAGGGAAATCTTTCACGATATTACTTTCCGAATCAATAGCATTTCTTACAACATCATTCATAGAGAACGGTTCATCAGGATTATAGTCAGTAGGCTGCGGGTCCGCGCCGGAATTATTGTAATAACCCCATGCTGCGCCTTTTGCCTGATAGTAAGCCAGAGACTTATTAGTATGCTGCATTTCATTTTGATTATCATAATATATAAATCTTGCTGTCAAAATATTTTTATCATATTCTGGAATACCAATAGGCAAAATTCTGCCGGTCCAGAGAAGAACAAAGGCGTAGATGTCAGGTTCAATTCTGTCTTTTTCCATTTGTTCAAGGTCGTCCGGATCTGATGTATCATAATCATCTTCTGTTTTACCGCCTTTATAGGTGTAAACAAACGAATTTGGTTTAGCGTTACCGTTCAAATCAACAAATACTAAGTAGAATTTCAAATCATCAGGTCCTGTAATCAGATTACTGATATAGAATTTCATACCGTTTGTTGCAACAAATTGAACTTTTTCGTCGAGAAATTCATCCGCAAGCTGACTTGTAATCTTAGTAGAAGAACAAGTTGTAGCAAAGTCACCGTCATCCGTTCTTTCATTGGACATAGTGTTAATATATGACGTTAACCCTTTACAGAGTCTTTCTGCTCCTGCATCATTTTCTTCAGAATGTTCTTCACTCGGATCGGCTTGAGAAAACGGATTAAATTCGTTTCCGCTTAGCATTGCATTGTAATAAGACTGACTAACGGCATTATACGCACTAATATATAAATACCTCATAGCAGATTTCTGAGCAGGTTTTATGGTTGTCAAAGCAAGTGCCATAAGGATACCGATAATTGACAGCGCCATAAGAACTTCTGCAAGAGTAAAGCCTTTAAATTTATTATTATTCTTCTTCATTTTTAGCTTCTTCTGTTTCATTCTTTGCATCTTTAGAGATTTCTACTCTGTTCAAATATTCTTTTTCCATTATACCGTTAAGATGGATTCTGCCGTCCTGATAAACCTGCATAGTAAATCTGTCAGGTTTCTTGCAAGAGCTTTTATTATAAAAGCAATTAGGGCTTTTATTACCGTTTACATCAACATAGATATTTGCACCGGTAGTCTGGGATGAAAAGTTTGAAATAGGAAGTATCCAAACCACACCGTCAGTAGTAGAAAGAGTTCCTACAGGCTTTGCGCGGTCAGTGAATGTCTTACTGGTACATGATACATCAGAAGCTTTATTAAGCTTTGAAGCAAATAATTCACAGAACTTGGTATTTCCTGAATAAGTAATACCCTTGCTTGTTATCTCTTCAGTATTTCCAAAGAATTGTTTAGCGTTAACCCCTTCTACTTCAGGATAAAAATCTTCATCATTAACCAGCTCATATACAATTCTTTCAGTGATTGAATAAGCTTTTTTAAACATAATTTGCTCCTGGTTTGGCATAATACCTTTTAACATCGGCATAAATACTACCGCTAAAAAAGCTACAATACCCATGGTTATAATCATCTCACCGAGAGAAAATCCGTATTTATAATTTCTGTTCATTTTTTCACCTTTCTATCTGTATTATATTACCACGTGATAACAACAGCACCGCCGCCGCCGCTTCCGGCTCCGTATTCATGTACTTGCAAAGCTTCATTTTCCTCATCACACGGTTCTTTTGGAATTATGTAATGCTGATTTTTAGACTTAGCTCCTTTATACAAGAGCGATTGCGTATATTCACCGAATACCCTTGTACATCTGTCGTAGATTTCTGCGCCGTCACCGCCATAGCCCCAACTGGAAGAGTTGATGGAATACTTCGTAAACACATCTGATGACGGGTAAGGAGAGCCTCCCCCTGATACGCGGGAAACATGAGAGGATGGCGGCTTCGGTACGCCAGTCTCTAAATCTACATAATTAAAACCGTCGTATACAAAGGTATGAACATATGTACTATATCTGCCGCCGGCTGCATACAAGCGTAATGTACCATTGTTGCACGATATCGATGTTTCAAGCGAATCATAAATCATATCCGGAACTTCGCCGCTAATAGAACCGCCGCCATATGGAATCTTAAATTCACAATCATTGGCGAGATTGGCCGCATAATATACTTTGTACTCACCAGGAGAGCCGCTTGTACCTACCTTATGCGTTCTTCTGTTCAGAGTTGTTTCTATTGACATACTAGGTATATTCATTCCTTTACTTGAAGTTCCAACACTTACGCTGTTCGGTCCGGCTACTGCACCGACCAAACCTGATGCATTTTTACCATTTTTAACCCTGCCATTAGCAGACGGATCGTACGCCCATACAGAAGAACCGTTTGTTCCTACTATACCGCCGTCACCGCCAGTTGCGCGCTCAGCATTTGTAGCACACTGTCCCCAGCCTTTAATGGCGCCGTAATGAAGTACATCACCGCCTTTTTTACCTTGGTATTCCTGCGGGTTGCCTTGCAGCCAGTTCTGCCCCTTGTTAGAATCTTTGTTTAAATCGGAGGCCCAAGTAGAGTCATCAGTCTCACTTATTTCCGAATACCCCCATTCTTCACAAGAACCGGCTTCACTTACAGTACCTATCTGGTAATAATTAGTGAATAAGCTTCCTAAATATGATTTTATTTCAGCTTCCTGTACACAGGATGCATCTCTGTCAGTAAGCCCTGCACAACCGGCACCGCAACCTTCAGGATGTGTTTCGTAATTACAAAAATCAATTTTACCACTCAAATTGAGGTAAACTTCTTTACCGGCAGCACCACCTTCACCTACTATTGACTGACCCGGTAAAGTATAAGACGACAGTACTCCTGTCGGAACCTCGTTTTTAACCCAGCCTTCATATTTCTCGGATCTTTCAGAAGTTGCAACATTATGACACTCATCGGCAGTAGAACAATCTTGTGCCTCAGCAGCAATACGATCTACAACCCGATCAGCTGCATCTTCCCAAACAGAACAATAAGGCAGATTATCATCATTTACTTTCGGCACATATTTACCTTTACTTACAGTTCTATACTCTATTTTATATCGAGGTTCATACTTGTATATAATATTACCCTCTTCATCTTTCTTAATTACACTCTCATAAATAATATCACCTTTTTCATCTTTTAACGGCTGCCCGTCTTCACCAAGCTTAGGCACATCTTCATACTCAGGAGTACCGTCATCAATTTTAGTCGACCTTAGATAGCAAATATGCCTTACGTCGCTATATGTATAAGGCGCAGTAACTAAATCTTCTGCCAAATCATCATAAACATCGTCTTTATCACTTTGGTATACAGTACGATGGGTAGTAGAGGAAGAGTCGCAATATATAGGATCCGGATCCCAAACTTCACCCGGAGTGAAACATTGTGAACGGTCAATTGTAATAGTCGGCTGCTGTATACCATTATAACTGATTGAGACATCTTCTCCTTTTACCGCCGATGTAGAACCTTTAGACATAGTAAAATTAGCACCGCCAAATATGGTCAAGAGCTGTGTTGGTGTAGGATTGATTGACCTCAATCCAGACGGACCGGCAGTCGGATATAATGAATATTGAGCCCCCTCTTTATGATTATCTTCTTCCCATTCAGTATAACTATAGCCGCCTGAACCGGCACCTACAAGTTCTATTTTAAATAATGAATTCTTTACAGGAGGTTTAAATGAACACTTGCTTACACTCTGAGTAGATATAAGCTGCGACGCATTGTAGTAACGCTGCGTACGTCCACCATTCTCACAAATAAATTTTCCGTGCTGAATCTTATCCGGCACATGTTTAATACGCTTGCTGATTATCGGAGCTGATGCCGCTAATATTAATGATATAAAAACAAAAAATACCATTAACTCTACTAAAGTAAAACCTGATTTCCGTCCGTCGTGTTTCATTATATTCCTCGTTTCATTTTTACTACCAGCTTATCATTACTCCGTTCCTTACAGAGCCGTTATTATACATTCTTGACTCGGGATAAAGAGCTTCAAAAAATAATATTTGATTTTCTTTAGATGTGTTTGAAATACTTGATTGATATAAGTAAAGTGTTCTGTTATTAGTTGTGTTTCTTAAATAAAATCCATTACTATATTTATAAATATACAAATCTGATGTTATATTCGGTTCAAAAGCGTTATAATATACACCGTTACCATATACATTTATGTTATAAAAAGACACACCTGCAATCGGTTCGAACAGGCATTTTGAGACAGATTGAACAGGAGTTTCAACACCGTCGCGATTATACCTCTGCTGCAGCCCCCCACCCACTACATAACATTCAAAATAGCCGTGAATATTTTCCTGTACCGGCCTTTTAGGGCGGGTTGTAACAACCTTGGATATTGCGGCAAAGAGTATCGCAACAATTGCCATAACAACTAAAGCTTCCGCCAGTGAGAATCCGCTCTTTACCATGTTATCACCACCCCTCCCGGAGTACCAGGAGTATTTATATGGCCACACACTCCATTAACAGGAGCACTGCCGTCAAAACAATTGTACCAACCCGGACTGCCGTTACCGGTAGGTCCGTAGTCAACACTAATACCACCAATATTATAGCTGCCATAGCTGCTTAAACCCGGAACAATAGGATGGGCTCCGGCACCCGAAGCTCCCGGCACCATACCGCGTGATGCCAGTTCACTTCTGTATCCCAATCCTGAAGTCATAGCTGCTGAAGGAAGCTGGGAACGAAACATTGACAAAGCAGGTAAATCATCATATGTACTTTCGTATACGTATGACGGCCAAGAATATGACTGATTACGCACTTTTGTTCCATCACTCTTGGTATTATAAAGACTTACTCGCATGTACTCTATCCAAGCTCCTGTGCCATTATCTACATATACCACAGTTTCTTCATTTATATTTTTTGCAGGAACAAGCTTCATACGCATGTCACCGGATAATTTTTCAAGAAGCCGCATTTCGCTCAAACCAGGTTTTCCAGGCAGGCCATACGTAATTCTGACCGCATCGACAGTTCCCGAACACGATACTGAGCTAGGGGAAGCTTGAATAGAGCCTTTAACTGCCAATTGCGGAGTAGGACTTGAACATCCTCGTGCTCCATTACGTCCTGATTTTCCACTTACTTCTGAATATGCAAACGAACTTGACGTAACACATGTTCCGCCTACGCAACCTTCGCCATTCTCACCATTTTTAGCTGTATTGCCGCCAATGAGTTCGGCCGGCTTACCGGGAGAAGATGAGTAAGCTGTCAGAATTCTCGTACCAATTTGCAGAGTCGCTTCGTTATAATTTGTAATAAAAGTTACCGCATCATTTTCAGGAACAACAGATTCACCTTTTTCGTTTTCGTAAGGTGCATTGTAATATAAATTAACTTCTGTTCTATAAGCTTTTCCATCAGCGGATTTGCCGCCATTTGCCTGTACATCGTTACGGCATGCCGGAGGACAATTTTCAGCAGATGTTATTGCACACGCTTCCAAACATTCCGCAGTATTTTTTATTTGCGGCTCACATACAGAAGCTCCGCCCGCACCTAAAGGAGCGTATACGGTATAAGTGACTGTACGCGCGGAAGCCCACTCATTCCAATTATTTTTAACCCACGCCGGAGCATTTGCCATATCAGATAAAAAACTGGAACCTGTAGATACCTTATACATAGGAGGGTTGTAAGAAGTATTCTCATAATGAATTTTATCATTTCCATCACCTACAGCGCCGTCACCGCCGGCATTTGTTGCCTGAACAACGAATAGGTTTGCTCTCGGAGGTGCAAAATAACAAGCACCATCACTGCTTACCTTTAACGTGCCTTCTGCATTATCACCATTGTTTGCTTCATATTGGTAAAGAGTATTACCAACATAAAAACACTCCATTGTACCGTGATTTTGTTTTAATTCTACAGGTTTCCTCGCTTTTTGAGGATTAAGCATCGGAACGCCCAATGCCCCGATAAATCCTACAATAGTCAGCGTAATAAGGATTTCAGCCAATGTGAAACCTCTAGCTCTTCTTCTTAGTTTATAGCCAATTGTTTGCATAATATTTGATTGTCTCCAGCGCTGCATTAAAGTATGCTCAAATATATAATAACATATATACTCTTTTTTGTAAACCCGGAGCAGGTAAAAGATAATTGTCATTCTGAACCCGGCATCAATTCCACTGCTGTTACGAATAACAATGTAGAGACAATTAATTAAAATGTCATCCCGAATTTATTTCGGGATCTTACCCAAAATCAAGTATAACGCCAAGTTGGTAAGATGCTGAAACAAGTTCAGCATGACAACCCCGCACCCTTCCCCTCTCCCGGGGTAAATGAAATCAAGTTATTGTTGTTGGGCATACCTGACCAACCTACAAACTGCGCCCAAATAAACACAGCAGCGCGCTATTGAGCCCCAAAAAAGCCGTATGTTTCGTAAAAATGGGGCAAAAATCATACCCCACCCCAACCCTCCCCGTTTGGGGAGGGTGAAAGAATTATGAAGCTCCGTAATATGGCAATATAATATACCGTCACTGCGAGCGAAGCGAAGCAATCCGGTGGACTGCCGCGAAAATCAAAGATTTTCCCGCAGTGACAAGGAAAGTTAAAAATGTCATCCCGAATTTATTTCGGGATCTTACCAGAAATCAAGTATAACGCCAAGTTGGTAAGATGCTGAAACAAGTTCAGCATGACAACCCCGCACCCTTCCCCTCTCCCGGGGTAAATGAAATCAAGCTCGTAGGTTTTGGTAATCAGAGATTACCAAAACATTTTATATTGCTGATGCGGTAAATCATAGATTTACCGCATCCTACTTATCTACTTATCAGCACCCTCCCCTGCCCTGTCTTGGACTATTCGGGGTGTCGGAAAGTTCCCAGCTTCCCGACACCTTACGGGCTCGCTTCGCTCCGCCC
>CALUVJ010000031.1 GCA_944324195.1 Candidatus Gastranaerophilales bacterium | reverse complement strand
CCGCATTCAGCGGCGCTTCACGGAGAGGAATAAGTTTTAATTTGTATCTGTACCCACCCGAATTTCTAAATTCGCCGACGCTCATTAAGAAATTCTACCCTCCCCGCATTCAGCGGCGCTTCACGGAGAGGGATAAGTTTTAATTTGTATCTGTACCCACCCGAATTTCTAAATTCGCCGGCGCTCTTTAAGAAATTCTACCCTCCCCGCATTCAGCGGCGCTTCTCGGAGAGGAAATTTTAAAATAGGTAACATAAAAGCTTCCGTTTGGAAGCTTTTATGTTATAATAAACTTGACCCAATAAACACAATAATATCATACAAAATGATTATTTGTTAAAATACTTGTGTAATGTATAATGTTATTGTCTTTTAATATTAAATAAGAAAGGAAATTTTTAAAATGAGTTTTGTACCTGTAGTAATTGAACAATCCAGCAGAGGAGAACGTTCTTTTGATATTTTTTCAAGATTGTTAAGAGAAAGAATTATATTTCTCGGTACTCCTGTTGATGATATGGTTGCAAATTTAATTGTTGCACAATTATTGCTGCTTGACAGTGAAAACCCTGAAAAAGATATTATGCTTTATATCAACTCTCCGGGAGGAAGCGTAACTGCAGGTCTTGCTATATATGATACAATGCAGCATATCAGAGCAGATGTGCAAACTATTTGTCTGGGACAAGCTGCATCTATGGGTGCATTTCTGTTATGTTCAGGTGCAAAAGGTAAAAGAATGGCTCTCCCGCATTCAAGAGTTCTTATTCACCAGCCTTTAGGCGGAGCACAAGGACAGGCTACTGATATTGAAATTCAAGCTCAGGAAATATTAAGAATCAAAAAGACCTTGAATGAAATTATGGCTGAAAACACCGGGCAGTCAATCAAAAAAATTGAAAAAGATACAGACAGAGACTATATCATGACTCCACAAGAAGCTCTTGAATACGGTATGATTGATAAAGTCATTACAAAAGAAGGCTAGGGGTAAATATAACAGCGACAAGGAGAATATTATGTCATCCAGCGATAGGTTAAAATGTTCATTTTGCGGAAAAACACAGGATCAAGTCAAAAAATTAATAGCAGGACCTGATGTGTTTATTTGCGATGAATGTGTTGAATTATGTAATGAGATTTTAGATGAAGAATTTTTTGAATCTAAAGAAAAAAGCGGTGAAAAACACGAAAAAGTTTCTGATGATATTGATGAAAAGTCAATTCCTAAACCTCATGAGATTAAAGAATACTTAGATCAACACATAGTCGGGCAGGACGACGCAAAAAAAGTTCTCTCTGTTGCGGTTTATAACCACTATAAACGTTTGAAACATAACAAACAGGAAGATACTAACGGCGTTGAAATCCAAAAATCAAATATTCTTCTTGTCGGACCTACCGGCAGCGGTAAGACATTACTTGCACAAACTTTAGCTAAAATGCTTGATGTTCCGTTTGCGGTAGCTGATGCTACTACTCTTACAGAAGCTGGGTATGTCGGCGATGATGTTGAAAATATTCTTTTGAGATTATATCAAAATGCGGATTATGATGCCAAAAAGGCAGAAAAGGGCATTATTTATATTGATGAAATTGATAAAATTGCAAGAAAATCCGAAAATACGTCAATTACAAGGGACGTATCCGGCGAAGGCGTTCAGCAAGCTTTACTAAAGCTTATTGAAGGTACTGTTGCAAATGTTCCGCCGCAAGGCGGCAGAAAGCATCCGCAGCAGGAATTTATTCAAATTGATACCAGCAATATCCTGTTTATAGTCGGCGGTGCTTTTGTTGATTTGGACAAAATCATTGAACACAGAGTTAAAGACGGTTCTTCAATAGGTTTTGGAAAATCTGCGCCAACCCAAGCTGAAAAAGAACAACAGGCTGCAAAACTTCTGAAAAAACTTCAACCGGAAGATTTGCTTAAATTTGGTTTAATACCTGAGTTTATAGGCAGAATCCCTGTTTATGCGGTCTTAGATGCATTGGATGAAAGAACTTTAAAAATGATTCTTACAGAACCTAAAAATGCCGTTCTTAAGCAGTATCAGTGTTTGCTGAAAATGGACGGCGTAGATTTAGAGTTTGAGCCGGAAGCAATTGATTTAATTGCTCAAAAGGCTATAAAACGTAAGACCGGTGCAAGAGCTCTAAGGTCAATCGTTGAAGAATTAATGCTTGATGTCATGTATGATATTCCGACAAAACATGATATTACGAAATTTGTTGTAACAAAGGAAATGGTAGAACGTCAGGATGAAATCGACAATCAGGCTGAATTAATCCATCTTCCGCAAAATAAAACAACTGATATTTCTCAAAAAACAAGAGCAGAAATCGCATAAAAAAGGAAGGCCAAGGCCTTCCTTTTTTTATTTTATACTAATTTGTTATAAGCTGCAATAATATCGTCAACCAGTCCTCTAAAACTTACCATATAAACATTGTAGTCTCGTTTTTTTGTATCGGCATAGTTAACGATATTATGATTTGAGCAAGAACCGTTTTGAATTTGTCCGGCTGCATATCTTGCGAGTTCATCATCTTCCCAATTGTTCCTAATTGTTGAACGTTGAACATTATCATACTGTTGTTTAACAGTGGCTGCAGCCTTCTTAAGCAATTCTCTGTCAAGTCCCGCATTTACAAGACCTCCAATAATTATAGTTATAAGAGATCCCAATCTGTCTTTAGCTCTGCCATGATTATCGTCTTTTTCTCTATGCAACTGAATTATTGCATTACCATTGTATAAATCAGCAAAGTTAGAGTTAATGACCTGAGTATTTTCAGGTGGTGTTGTTGTACCAAATACTTCCAAGTGACCGCCGGAAGGATCACCGACTCCGGTAAAGTTTGCTTTATCAAGGAGATCTGCTGCCGTTAATTCTTTTTCGTCACATTTGATTGTTATTGTCTTAGAACCGATAATCTTACCATCAACAGAAATACTTATCGTTGCTGTAAAGGTACCGACATTTTTACCTTGAATAGTAATTTTACCGCTGCTGTCAACATTTACAAGACTTGTATCGCTTGATATGTATGAAATTCTGTCAGCTGCAATATTTTTAACATTACCGGCTTGGTCACGGAATGTCGGATTTAAAGTTAATTCCTCAATATCACCTTCTTCAAGATTGAAAGAATCAGCAATTCCCCAATCCTGAGATTCTATTACCAACTCACTTGCATCGGCATAATCTTTGATTATATCTTGAAGTTCAGTAATAGATTCCAATATTTGGCTAGGAAGCATACCTTGTATAGTTTCTTCGAAATTATTACCAAATATTTGTGTTACGGCATTCTTAAGAGAAGTATCTTTATCGGCAATTGCGTTACAATATGTTAATGCTGCATTTCTGTGGGCTTCTAAAGATTTCTCATCGTCACTTACCGCATTTGCAGAATTGTATAACTGTTCATATATAGCATTCAATTCTGATACACTAAGACCGCTTAAATTACCTTGATAAAATTCTGAAATCCTGCTTTGAATCTGCTCTAAGACCCAATCTAATGCTTGTTCTTCATCCAATTCGCCATTATTAATAAATTCACCGGCTTTAACTTTTTCCATCAACTGAGCTTGGATATCTTTGACTACGTCAAGATATCTGCCGTCATTCTTTATTATATCTGCTAAAGAACTTCCAATCTCTGAAGAAATTTTGTTATATAAATCATCACCGGTTAGCAAGCCCTGTGCAGCAAGCAAATTGCTTAAGTTCTTATATTCGTCGCTGTTTTGGAACATTTCCATTGACTGGTCTTTTAGAGAATCAAAATCTCCATATGTAGCTCCGTTTAATAAATTTGTTATGTAATCATTTATTACGCTATCATATAATTCACTATTTTCTGCATAATCTTCATTATTTTTTAACTCTTCCAGAGCAGTTTGCACATTCTTTGTTACAATACTTTTTTGCAAATCATTTAAAGGAAGATTATCATTAGCTTCATAACCATATTCAGCCAAAATTGAAGTGTCACCATCTTTTAAACCGGCTGTTGAAAGATATGCATCGATGATTTGTATTACAGTTTCTTTTATCTGGTCATCAGTTACATCTGCAGGAATATTTTGAATATATGTATCAATAATTCCTTGCAAAGTGTTATCATCAGCGTATGAATATGCGTATTCTTTAACAAAATCACTCATTTCTGATTTTAAATACTCATTTGCACAATAATCTGCGGTAGCTTTCCGCATTACTGCAGGAGCTTTTTCTGCCAAATATGCTTCCAAATTTTCAGCTTTTCCGCCTTCTTTTATATAAGTTTCAGTCAAAGCTGCTAATCCTTCTGATACGGATTTTTTCCAATTTGCAGCATCTGAAATAATATTTGGAGCTTTTAAAGAAGCAGTATAATTATTAAGAATTTCATAAATTTCAATAGTATTAGACATTGAATCAATTTCTTTTGAGTCAAGAGCATTTTTATTTTTTAGTCTCGTACCGGAAATTTTTCCGCTTTGATTTGTGTCAATAGATTCCCAAAAAGTATTAATTAAATCATTTTTCCCGGCGTCAGTAGTTTCTCCGTCCCATTCAAAACTTTCTTTCATAAAGTTTCTGAATTCTGTCTTTATAACAGAACCGTCACCATTAGCATCAGCTGCCGCAATCCAATCTCCCTGTTTGGCTAAAAATTGATACACTCTTGAAATATCATTTGACATTGCCTGCTCCTTTTAATTTTCCCATAATTTATATTATTATTTACGGCAATTTTCAAAAAAACTTTAGCGTATTTTTTTATTTGTTACAAAAATTTACAATTTGCCGCAAATCTGGCAATTAATCAAACGATCTTTTTAACAATCTTTTGTACTCATTAATAAGCAACTGTTTTCCCGGTTCTATATCAATAAAATCCCAGAATAACTCATCTTCCGTATTAAAATCGTTATTAATTTGAAGCTCCGATTTTTTTAAAGCGGCTTTGTATGCACCGATATTTCCGCCATTTTTATATATGTCAACCAAAAGCGGTGCAAAATCTTTTCCGGCACGAGACAAGACAGCCTGCCAATAATCCCATTTTATACTTGAAAATTTTGTTTGAATACCAAATTTTGCAAGTTCCCGTTTTAAATATTTTTGTTTGCTCTCCAGAGATTTTATACTGTCTCTTTCGCACCATTGAAACGGTGTATTTGGTTTTGGAACAAAAGATGAGAATGAAAATTCAATGCCGAATCCTTTATTTTCTTCTTTAATCCTTTTGCCTAAGCGCACAAATTCTTTTATATCCTCTTCGGTCTCAGTTGGAATACCAATCATGGAATAAATTTTTAAACCTTTTAACCCGTTTTCTCTTGAAATCTTCACCGCATTTAATATCTGTTCCTCTTTTAAATTTTTGTTAATATAACGGCGCAATCTTTCACTGGCAGCTTCAATTGCAATCGTAGAGTGTTTTTGTCCGCCCTTTACCAGAATTTTTATCATCTCCGGTGTTACGGCATCTACCCGGAGAGAAGAAATTCCTAATTCCAACTGTTGACCGGCATCAATTTTACTTTCCAAATACAGCATTATATCTTTAAAAGCCGGATGAGCACTTATTTGCGCTCCCAAAAGCGCAATTTTATTGGTATACTTCAACACTAAATCAATAGCATCAATGATTTTATTATATTCATAATACCTGAAGGGCAAGTTCAAGTACGAAGCGGTACAAAATGCACACCTATTCATGCACCCTCTTGAAACTTCTATAATAAATGTATCTTTAAAGAAACTATTATCACTCAATACCGGAGTATAAATTACATTGGTTAATTCCGCCGTTGCCTTCTTTACAGAAGAGACTCCGGGAACATAAACTCCTTCAATATCTTTTAAAAGTTCTAATGCTTCAGATTTATTATGATTTTTTAATATCTCTAGAATTTTTGGGAAAATATCCTCCCCATCCCCGATAATCATAAAATCAAAAAAAGCTTCATAAGGACACGGATTTGTTGTAATTACAGGACCTCCGGCTAATACCAAAGGATGTGCGGCATTTCTATCCTTTGAATATAAAGGTATATTTAATTTTTCAAGAATTTCAAAAACACCCATAAAATCAAAGTCAAATGACATGGAAAATGCAATACTTTCAATATTTTTACAGGAAATTAGTTTGTCCGTAGAACACCTGAGGGCATTTATACCTTCCGTCACATCGGCAATTTTATACAACCACATATACCCGAGAGAAGATAAAGCAAATGCTTCAATTGCCGGATATGCCATCAGCAATGTATAATTACCGGATGTTCTTTTGTATAAATACTTTTCCATTAATTTACATTCTTTATATAAAGTTCTTCAATGAGTACGCAAACAGTTGCAGCTATTGCAGGAGCAAATATAACACCCACAACTCCCAAATACTGTGCCGTTATAAATAAGAAAAAATAAATTATTAGCGGATGTAAGTCTAAGAATTTACCAAAAATATAAGGACGTACAAGATTGTTTTCTGCCCATTGTGCAAATGTAAACAATACAATTACAAGCACCATTGTTACCGGTCCCATTTTATATGCAACCAACAGAGTTATAACAAGCGCCAAAGCAGGGCCGATAACGGGGATTATATCCAATATGGCATTCAATACACCAAGTAGAAGCGCATATTCCACCCGCATAAACATTAAGCCTAATGTCATTATTAAGCCAACACATGTAATTGTTACAATAAGAGCTAAAACGTAACCGCCTATTTTTTGAGAAATTGTATCAAGAATTTCTTCCGCTTTATCTTTCATAGGACGCGGGAATAAACTGCAATATGCCTTTTTTACCGTTGCCTTATCCACAAGAAAATAATATACAATAATACAAGCTGCTAAGAAATAAACAATTCCTGATGCAAAACTTACACTGAAATTTATAGAATTGTTAACAAATTTTGTCGTGAAACCGGAAGCAGTAGATAATAATTCTCCGATATCTAATTGTGCAATCATCGATTTACTGAGAAAAGGTGTTTGAAGCAAAAATGCCTTGACAGTAGCTATGTGTTCAGGAAGCATCATAAGAAAAGATTTAATCTGATGACCTGCTACTATAAATATTGGGAGAATAAACAATATTGATGCCAGCAGCACGCCACACAAAACTAAGGTCGAAGCAAGAGATCTGCTCATTTTTTTAGTCATTTTGTCAACAAGAGGATTAAGCGAGCATGCTATTACATAAGAAGCAAAAAATAAAATTGCGGTATCTTTTATCTTAGTAATAAAAACTAAAAATAATATAGCAATTATAAAAAATATAATATTTTTAACGGTAATATACTTTTTTACAAAAATATCAAACATTTAAAACTCCTTATCCTCTCAGATAATATTATCATGAAAAAAGTTATGATAATATGTATACATGGACAATTTATTTGAAATAAAAAATCTGACAGTAGAGTACAAAAGTTTAAATAAAGAGGAGAATTCTTCCGTTATTGCAGTAAATGGCGTTTCGCTTACGATAAAGGAAGGCGAGACATACGCACTTGCCGGAGAATCGGGATGCGGAAAATCAACCCTTGCCAAAGCGCTCACAAAACTTGTAACGCCAAAATCAGGAGAAATTTTATTCTTGGGAAAAAATATTTTTAAACAAACCCGGGCAGAAAAGAAAAATTACCCCAAAGAAGTTCAAATGATTTTTCAGAATCCGTATTCAAGTCTTAATCCAAAAATGAAAATCGGGGAAATATTAAAAGAGCCGCTGGACATTAATACAGATTATTCTTACAAAAGAAAAAAAGTAATTATTAAAAATATATTACAGGAAGTAGGACTGCAATATAACAGCACTGAATTATATCCACATGAATTTTCCGGCGGACAAAGGCAGCGAATCGCAATTGCAAGAGCTTTAATATTAAATCCCAAGATTATTATTGCAGACGAGCCTGTAAGTGCTCTTGACGCAAGTATACAAGCCCAAATTATAAACCTGCTGAAAGAGATGAAAAGACAAAAAAATCTCACAATTTTATTTATATCTCATGACTTGAATGTGATAAGATATTTAGCTGACAGAGTGGGTATTATGTATTTTGGGAAATTAATTGAAGAAGGCACCACCGAAAATATTTTTAGATTTCCTAAAGAAGAATATACAAAAACACTGCTTAATTCAGCACCGACACTGCATTAGGTTTTAATGATTTCAACGGTACTTTCATTGTATTCACCAATGTTTTAAATTTTTCATCTTTATAAAGATAAATATCTATTACGTACTGTTCCAATTCTTTTTTGGTATATATATTTTTGCCGAATGTAACAGGAATTTCTTCTGTTACTCCGCCATTTGAATATAGCGGAGAATCTTTTGTAACACATTTTACCCGAACCGTTTCAATAGCTTTATCGCTTTTGCGATTTCTTAACACAAATTCTGCATAAAGGTTTATTACATCAATGTGTGAAACATTCTTAATTCTATATTTTCCTTTTAAACGGTACTTAAACCAAACTTTACGCACAGAAAAACTATCTAAAAATATCTCGATATTATTTTTGTAAATAACTTTATTATTGACATATATATCTAAAGAATGAATTTTATACCTATAATATTTAGCCTGGGTAGCTTTCCCTTCTAAATCTGCTATATTTGCAGCCTTCATCAATGCGGCTGAATAAACCCCGTAATCTATATCCTGCGGCCTTTCATTCATGAGTTCATCAAAATACTTAACCGCTTTAGCAGGTTCTAAATCCGAATAAATTATTGCCAGCTTATAACGTATATTAAAGCTATCCGGCATGTATGTTTCAGCCTTTTTAAGAAATCTTACGGCATCCGAATTATATCCGTTTTTAACCATTACATCGGCAGTTTCTACATAAGCATTCACGATACGTTCGACAATGGATTTTTCCACAATCTTATCTCTGCGTGCAAATTTATCGTAATAATATTTTGATTTTTCATAACTTTTGGCGGCACTCAAAAATTTTCCTATAGAATAATATTTATCACCCATTTCTATATATGAACGAGCTTTAAATTTAATAAGACTTTTATTCTTAACATCTCTCACTGATTTTATAACAGCTTGTGCTTCAGAAAATTTTTCCTGTGCTATTAACACTCTTGCCAATCTGTAATACGGAGTATAAGTGCCCGGCTTAGCCTTATTCAAAGCTAATTCGTAGGCAAATTGGGCCTTTGAAAAATCATTCGCGGCTTCATACAACATACCGACTTGCATAATAACCGCATAACGTTTTTTCTTTAAATCTTTTATCAAATCAGATTTCGCTATAAGCTCTCTTGCCAACTGTTCATCAATTTTTTGCTGCTCTTTGACATCAGTGTATAAATTCTTTATCATTTCACTGCGCGCGTGAAAAGATAGCAGTAATGTAAAAATAAAAGCAACAATGAAAGAAATACCAACAGTTCTTCCATACTCCAATATAATTTGAACCATTGATTTTTTAGTTTCAAATCTTGCTTGTTTCTTTTTTTCTTTAATCATTTATTTCCTGTAATGAAATAGAATCAAGTACCGCTATACCGCTTAACTTTTTGTAAAAATTTTTCATCATCCTTTTATTGCCGAGCTCAAATGTCGAAGTTATTCTCGCTTTGTCAGGATTTTCCAGTAATTTCTTAGAAGAGAAGTCACACATATTTTCCACATTACTGTTCAAAAAATCATAAATAAGATTTACATCACATTCATTCAAATATATAGTAAGTTTACACCTTTTAACCTGTTTTCCGCTGGAGGGCAAAAATTGGCGCTCAAAAATTCTAATTAAAGTCAAAACCGCAACACTCAGTACTGTTGCAATAATTGCAATATCGTACATTCCGGAGCCGCAAGCCATACCGATACTTGCCGCAATCCACAAAGTTGCGGCCGTTGTTAAACCAAAAACCATAGGTCCGTTTCTTAAAACAGTACCGGCACCGATAAAACCGATACCAGTTACTATTTGCGCGGCAACGCGCGAAGTATCACGAATTCCGGTAGCATTTGAAATTACCACATTATCACCTGTTGCATAAGTCGGAAATGCATAAATTGAAAGTAATGTGAACACACACGCCCCTAAGCATACCAGGATATGTGTACGCAACCCTGCATATTTATTTGTCAGTTCTCTTTCAAGCCCTAAGGCAAACCCCAAAATTATAGCTAAAAATATGCGTATTATATATTCTGCATTAAAAAATGTATCCATTAAATCTCTCTCCAATAAATATAATAATACAATATATAGAGTAAAATATCAATGACAGATAGCCAAAACAGGTGTTTTTGAGTATAATGTAAGGTATGGAAACCGAATGTAAAACAATAAAAGAACAACTTGAAGAACGTGAATTTGAATTTCTCAGCCCTTATGCAACAAAATGCAGAGAATCAAAAGGGAGAAAACGCCCGAGAACCGAACAATTTGCAATAAGAACGGAATTTCAAAGAGACAGGGATAAAATTCTCCATTCAAAATCATTTAGGAGATTAAAACATAAAACTCAGGTTTTCTTATCGCCATATAATGACCATTTCAGAACAAGACTTACACATACGCTTGAAGTTTCGCAAATCGCAAGAACTATGGCACGGGCTTTGAGACTTAATGAAGATCTTGTAGAAGCAATTGCACTCGGACACGACTTAGGCCATACGGCTTTCGGGCACTGCGGGGAAAGTATTCTGGATGAACTGCTGCCGCAGGGATTTCACCATAACCTTCAAAGCGTGAGAGTCGTAGAAGTTCTTGAAGATATGAACTTATGCCGTGAAACGATTGACGGGATTTTAACCCACACCTGGGGATACAAGCCTAAAACCCCGGAGGCGCAGGTTGTACAATATGCTGATAAAATTGCATACATAAACCACGATATTGAAGATTCAATCAGAGCGGGAATAATATCAGAAAGCGACCTGCCTTACGACTGCACAAAATATTATTCCTCCGACCAGTCAGCAAGACTGGGGAAAATGATTACAGACGTTATTACAAGTTCTATGGATAAACCCAAGGTTACGATGTCGGAAGAAGGCTGGTTTTATGTTACAAAACTCCGAACATGGATGTTTGATAATGTTTATCTTGACCCTATTGCAAAAGCGGAAGAGAAAAAATCAAGAAATATCATTAAAGCATTATACGAACATTATACAAACATGCTTCAGCCATATTATCAGCAAGAAGAAATTCCGCAGATTGTAACGGACTACATTTCCGGAATGACTGATCAGTATGCAATAAGAAGGTACAAAGATTTATTTATCCCTATGCCTTTAGCTGAGCGCACTAACGATGATGCGCTGTTGAAGAAAGCGCGTGAAAGAGAATGAAATTAATCAGATATTCCGAACATACCGGCAAAGAGAATATGCAAATCGACAGCGATATTCTTGAAAAAGCGATTGAGACAAGTACAAAAGAACCTGTATTTAGGCTTTACGGCTGGAAACCTAAATGTATTTCTCTGGGCAGAAACCAGAAGGACAGTTTTCTGACGGGAGAAATTGATTTTGTACGAAGATTAACCGGCGGAAGGGCACTTCTGCATGACAACGAAATTACATACAGTTACGTAAGTCCGGTATCTATTATTCCGAATGGTGAAAGCGTCGTCGAATCATACAAATATATTTCCGGTATTTTAATAAATTTCTTTAAAACATTAGGTATTGAGCTGGATTTTGGAGAAAACAAAAGAGTCTCCACGCATTTTGATTACTGTATGCTTGTCTCTACCGGGGCAGATGTTTGTTATCAGGGTAAAAAACTAATCGGCTCGGCACAGTGCAGGAAACAGGGATATATTCTCCAACACGGCTCTATTTTGTATAATTATGACAAAGAACTTTTAGAAAAGCTGTTTCATGAAAAAGTAGAAGGAATTACCTGTATAAAAGAAATCATGCCGGAATTAACAAAAGAAGATCTTATAAACTTATTAGAGCAGCATTTTCTATATGATAAGTGTGCGGAAACATGTCAAACGGCTGGATAAAATCGACTTTTGCACCTTTTTCTTTCAGATACTTTAAGTCTCTTGCAAGCGTTGCCGGATTACAGGAAACATAAATTATTTTGTGCTTTGTTAGTTTTAGGGCATAGTCAAGAGATTCATTTGTACACCCTTTTCTCGGCGGGTCTAATACGGTTACGTCGAAGCATTTACCGTATTTATCTAATTGTTTCCTGAAAAATTCACCGGCATCCATATTGTACAAATCAATATTATTAATATTATTTTCCTTAACTATTTGCCTTGCTAAATCAACAGACTCTTTGACTTCTTCTACACTGACAACTCTTTTAGCAATATCCGAGAGCGCAATCCCAAATGCTGTAATTCCTGCATAAGCATCGAGAATAACCGGCGATTCAAAATTTTCACTAATATATTTTTTTACATACTCAAAAATATTATTCGCGCTTGAAGGATTCACCTGAAAAAAGGTTTTAGCTCCGACTTTAAATATTTTCCCGCAGAGTTTTTCTTCTATATAATCCTCACCGCAAATATTTTGGGTTTTCTCGCCCAGAATCAGGTTTGTTTTCTTCGTATTAAAATTAACACTTATCCCAGATACTTCGTCAAACTTATCAAATATCTTTTCTGAAAACGTTCTTACATTTTCAGGAAGCTTTTCCGAATTAATTACGGGAACAACAAGAACTTTTCCCGAATAATCGGAAGCTCTCATCACGACATGCCGGAGAATACCTGTATGAGAGGTTTCGTCATAGCCGGAAATTCCCAGTTTTTGTGCTTCTACTCTTATAAATTCTATAATCCTGTCACAGATTTCAGGCTGAATCGGACAGTATTTTATATTAACAATTTCATGGCTTGAAGGTTTGTAGTATCCGGCAAGAATCCTTTTTGAGTTCTTTGTCTGCGCTATGGGATACTGAATTTTGTGCCTGTAATTTCTGACTTGCGGACTCGGAATAACCTCTCTTACTTCAAACTCCTCGCCGCCGATTGAGTGCATGGCGTCTTTCACGATTTCACGTTTTAATACAAGTTGATAATCATAATTTATAAACTGAAGCTGGCATGAGCCGCAAACTTTTTGCATAGGACAAAACGGCTCTACTCTCTGAGATGAAGGCTCTATAAGTTCCGTAATCTTAGCAAACGCAAAATGTTTATTTTTCTTATAAATTTTAACTTTTGCAAAATCTCCCGGACATGAGTTTTCAACAAAAATTACAAACCCGCCGGCTTTTGCAATACCGAGTCCCATATTTGAAAGCTTTTCAATTTTGACTTCTAATTCTTCGGGAATTACTGCTTGCATGGTTTAATCACTTGAATATTTCTTGTCTCTGAAATTTCCTGACGGGCATCGCGTATAATTTCTTTGTATTCTTCCGAAAGACTGAGCCCGTTACAAAGTCTGTCTATAAATCCGTTATTAACCTTAACGGCTTTTTCCAGCGCTCCGACATTTTCCAGAACATCTTTAATATCAGCAAGATCATATCCGAAAGACTGTTTTGATTGATAAACCATCATCTCGCCGGTTTCCGCAACAAGAGGCTCACCCCCGAGTTCAAAATGGAGTTTAAATATTGATTTCAAATCCTGTAATTCCGCCTGCATAGTCGCTATACTCTGCTGAATCCTCAAATATCTGTCAAAAAGGTAATCCACATTTGCAAGCTGTTTTCTCTGCCAATCAAGCCGCTGGAGATATAATTTTTTGAGTTTAGGGTAAGCAAGCGCAAGCCCCATTGCATCCGCCATAGCCCTATGGTGATTGTGCAGCTCTACATTAAACCGGCTTGTTAAAGCTTCAAGCCCATGAGATTCCAAATCAGGCGCAATTTCCTTAAACATAATTTGTGTATCTATACGGGGATTTTCAAGCTTCTCTCCGAAAACTCTCATTTTTGCTTCATTAAGAAAGGAATAATCAAATATCGCATTGTGAGCTACAATCGGGTAATCACCTATAAATTCCAAAATTTTCGGTAAAATTTCTTCCTCTGTCGGAGCATCCTCAACCATCTCCTGAGTAATCCCGTGAATTGCCATACTTGATTTTCTTATGTGCTGTTTCGGGTTTATTAATGTTTGAAACTCGTCTTTAATTTTTCCGTTTTCAAGACGCACCCCTGCAAATTCAATAATTCTTTCTCTCGTATAATCCAAACCTGTTGTTTCAGTATCTAAAACGATCTCAATTTCTTTCTTTCTAGGCATTCCTTACCCCTTTACCCTTGTAATTTCTCCTTATATTAATCCCCTCTAATAGAATAATAGCATAAATATTTAATATATGGTAATATTAAGTGTAATATTTTTAATAAGGAGTTTTAATATGGTAAAAGAAATTAATTATACAAGCTTTGAGGACGACGTAATAAATGCTGACAAATTAACAGTCGTAGATTTTTTTGCAACCTGGTGCGGACCATGCAGAAAACTGGGGCCGATTCTTGAAGAAGTTGAAGGAGAAATCGGAGACAGAGTAAATTTTGCAAAAATCGATACGGACGACAATATAGATGCGGCAAAAAAATATCAGGTAAGCGGGCTTCCGACCCTTCTGGTATTCAAAGACGGAGAAGTCGTTGAAAGAATGGTGGGACTTATGCCTAAAAGTTCTATTATAACTAATATTGAAAAACATTTGTAAATTTTCAAAAGCAAATACCGAAAAAAAAACAGCGGGAAAATTTCCGCTGTTTTTTTATTGCACTTGACTGAGAGTACCTATCAGGTTGTATTATATTAATTGATTCTGTTAAAATAATTAACAGGGACTTGGAAGATACAAAATGAGGGTATAAAAATATGAAAAGGCGCGACTTTATTGTTAATTCAGCACTTGTCGCGGGCGGGGCTGCACTACTTTCCGGATGTACGAAAAAAGAAGTAAAAAAAGCCGAAGGGCAAGTTGTAAGAAGAAAATTTATGGATATTGATACTCCGCTTATTGCACTGGGATGTATGAGACTTCCTATGCGTGACGGAAAAATCGATATGGTAGAATTGGACAAAATGGTGGAATACGCTTTTGCTCACGGAGCAAATTATTTTGATACAGCTTATATGTATGTAGAAGGCAAGTCAGAAAACGCAATCGGCGAGATTTTGAAAAAATATCCGAGAGAAAGTTTTATACTTGCGGACAAATGTCCTGCTTACCTAGTAAAATCACAATCGGACGTTAGAAAATTATGCGAAGAACAGCTCAAAAAATGTCAGGTTGAGTATTTTGATAACTATATGGTCCACAATATTAATAAAAATACTTTAAGCAATTACCGCGACAACAATATGTATGATGAGCTGGTCAAACTTAAAAAAGAAGGATTGGTTAAACATATAGGTTTCTCTTTTCACGGAGATCCGCAAATGTTAAGAGAAGTTATCAAAGAACACAAATGGGATTTCTGCCAATTGCAGTTAAATTATCTTGACTGGGAAGTCGTAAACGCAGATGAATTATACCAGATTGCTGACGAAGCCGAAGTTCCGGTAATTGTTATGGAACCTTTAAGAGGCGGAGTTTTATGCAACCTCCCGCAGAAAGCTGTCGACAAGCTTAAACAGGAATGTCCTGATGATACACAGGCTTCTTTCGGGTTAAGATGGGTTGCAGGGAAAGAAAGAGTATTCACTATTCTTAGCGGCATGAGCAACTTTCAGCAGATTAAGGAAAACGTTGACACATTTGTAAATTACAGACCGATTACTGAAAAAGAAGAGAAAGTCGCACACGAAATCGCCCAGATTATCCAATCAGGCGGCGCAATAAGCTGTACAGCCTGCAAATACTGTATGGAAGTTTGTCCGAGAGGAATTAATATCCCTGCTATTTTCGGGCTTTACAATATGTATAAAGGAAGCAGCGCACCTAACGCAAGCTTTATGTTCGTATACAATTATAATGCACTGGAAGAATCCACCAGAGCCGACAAGTGCATAAAGTGCGGTTTGTGTAACAAAAACTGCCCGCAGGCGCTTGATATACCAACTCTTCTTGCAAATGTAGAAAAAACAGTTAAAGAAGTTGAAAAAGGTATGTCATAATGAAAAATGCTTACAAAATAAGACTTTCTATAGCAATATTAGTACTAATCCTTGCTATATCGGGAATCTGCGGTTTATTTTATCCGGTAAAGGTTCTTGATGTACAGTTTTTACCGGTATTACAAAGAGTATTTATTGATTTTTCAATAACGGCATTTATTTTGCTTGCGGGAATTATTCTCTTGACTTTGCTTTTCGGGCGCTTTTATTGTTCAACATTATGCCCGTTCGGAATTATTCAGGAGATTGCTGCATTATTGTTTTTTACAAAAAAAAGAAAAAACAAACGCAATTCCATCCTTACCCCGAAGCATACTCCTAATTATCCGATTAAATACTTTATTGCGGCAATAACTCTGGGTATGCTGGCGGGCGGAAGCGCAGTTGCGCTGAGATACATTGAACCGTACACGTATTTTGGCTCAGCTTTTATCGTTTCTACGGTCGGACTTATTGCTATAGTAACAGTACTTATTTTAACATTCGTTAAAAACAGGTTCTTTTGTACAAATATTTGTCCTGCAGGTGCCCTACTCGGCTTGATATCCAAAATTTCTTTAAACAAGATTTACATTAATAAGGATAATTGCGTTTCCTGCGGAATGTGCGAAAGAAACTGCCCTTCAGGATGTATAAATTCCAAGGACAAAACAGTTGATAACGTAACCTGTGTAAAATGTCTGAAATGTCTTGAAGTTTGTCCGAAAGGCGGAATAAAATTCGGAATTAAACCGAAAGAAGAGGTTAAATTCAGCATCAAAAGGCGTGAAATTATTACAGGAGTTGCCGCAGCTGCTGTTTTCGGTGCAATGATTAAGGCAGGTTTGGCAGTCAAAGACAAGATTATAGAAAAGTTTAAGGATATAATCCTGCCTCCGGGAGCGGAAAGCGAAGAAAGGCTTGCAAACAAATGCTACAACTGCAACCTTTGCGTTGCAAATTGCCCGAATAAAATTATTGAAAAAGCAGATAAGGATTTCCCTGTTGTACACCTTAATTATGACAAAGGCTGCTGCGACAAAAACTGCAATAAATGCGGTCAGGTCTGCCCGACAGGCGCAATAAAAAGGCTTTCGCTTGAAGAAAAACAAAAGACCAGAATCGGTATGGCAATGATTATAGAGGACAGATGCGGAAAATGCGGAGACTGTATTTCTGCATGTCCATACGGTGCAATAATGAGAGTTAATGATAAAATTGTAATTAACGCATCAAAATGTGTAGGCTGCGGAGCCTGCATGCAGATTTGCAAGAACAGAGGTAACGCGATAAAAATTTTTGCGGTCAAAAAACAAAGTTCGGTATAAATTGAAAGGAGATATAAATGTCACTCGGTATAACTGAAATTTTACTCATATTAGTTGTTATAATTCTGCTATTCGGCGGAAAGAGGATTCCTGAAATTGCAAGAGCTCTGGGGAGAGCTTCTTACGAGTATAAAAAGGCTAAAAATGTAATTCAAAAAGAAACGGAAGAGCTTAAAAACGCCATTGAAGAGACTCAGGAGAAGCCGGAAGAATATAAACCGCAAGATGTTTAATTATGAGTAATTTGGTAGACAAAGACGAAAGTATAATTTCTCATATTGAAGCTTTTAGAACAACGCTCATCAAGTGTCTGGCATGCTACACAATAGTACTGCTTCCGACACTTTTTGCAGCGCCTAAATGCCTGGATTTATTCATAAAACTTTTGATAAGAAATCATGATATAGCACTCAATTACTTTTCACCGGCAGAGGTTTTTATCATTCAGATAAAACTCGCAATGGTGATAGATTTAGTATTGTGTTTCCCTTATATTGCAAAACAAATCTGGGCATTCTGCGCACCGGCATTATATGAACACGAAAGAAAATTTATCAAATCGGTCGTTTTTACTTCCACCTCATTATTTATACTGGGTTCTTTATTTTGCCTGTTCGTAATTTTGCCACTTATAATTAATTTCGGTATGAGCTTTGCAACTTCTAATATTCAGGCGGTTCTTGGAGTATCAAATATTATTAACCTCTCCTTATGGATGATTCTGGCTTTCGGGTTAATGTTTCAGCTTCCGTTAATAACGTATTCGCTTATAAAATCCGGTTTTGTTGAGTATGAAACCTTTGTACATATAAGACCTTATGTAATTGTAGTAATTTTGATTATTGCAGGAATCCTCACCCCGCCTGATATATTAAGTCAGGTACTCCTTTTCACCCCGACTTATATGTTATTTGAATTAGGGTTATTATGTTCTAAATTCAGGAAGGACAAAAGGGATGAAGATAATAACTAACTTCTACACGCCGAGTTATAAATCCATTAAATCAGAGCAGAAATTTGAGCGTGAAAGTAATTTGACTAAGAGTAACTCTAATGAGATAAAATAAATTTATGGATAAATATATAGAACTTGATTTTGCAAAACTTGATATAGAAAGAACCAGGCGCAGAGGGTATTCGGAAGCTGTTTTTTGCGAATGTAAAACAGAAGAACAACTGATAAAAATATTTTCAAGCTTTAAAGATGCAGGCTCTAACGTTCTCGGAACCCGTGCGGACAAAATCAAATATGAAGCTCTAAAGGAAAAGTTTGGAGATTTAATAAGCTACAACGAATCCGCAAGGGTGGTTAAGCTTATTCAAAAAGAAACCGAAAAGATAGGAGAAATTGCAATCTGTACAGGCGGGACGGGAGATATTCCGACTGCGGAAGAGGCGGCAGAAACAGCGGAGTTTTACGGAAGCAATGTCAAAAAATACTATGATATCGGGATTGCAGGTATTCACAGGTTATTTGACAAAATTGATGAGATAAAAAAAGCGAATGTAATTATCGCAGCTGCCGGCATGGAAGGCGCACTCGGCGGAGTTCTCGCAGGAATGGTGGATATTCCGGTTATTGCACTTCCGACGTCCGTCGGATACGGTACAAGCTTTAACGGGCTTTCAGCGCTTTTAACAATGCTTAATTCCTGCGCGGAAGGGATGACGGTTGTAAATATTGATAACGGATTTAATGCCGGATACAGTGCAGGGCAGATAAACAGGTTAATTGAGAGGAAAAATAAATGAACTTATATTTTGAATGCAATTCAGGTATTTCGGGAGACATGTCGGTCAGTGCACTTCTCGATCTCGGGGCAAGTGAAGAAAAACTTGAAAATGCACTTGCTTCAATGAAACTTGATAACGAATTTCAGTACAAAATATCAAAACAAATGGTCAATGCTATTTCTGCCACCGATTTTGATGTAATCCTTCCTGAGGAGCATCACCACCATCATCACAACGATGAACACGGACATCATCACCACAGAAACCTTGAAGATGTCAACAAGATTATTGATAAAGCTGAAATTACGGAAAACGCAAAAGATCTTGCTAAAAAGATTTTTAGAATCGTTGCGGAAGCCGAGAGCAAAGTCCACAACAAAGATATTTCGGAAATTCATTTCCACGAAATCGGCGCAATCGATTCAATCGTTGATATTGTAAGCTTTGCAGCACTATTTGACGATTTAAATCCGGGAAAAGTCTATTTTTCCACTCTTACGGAAGGCTCCGGCAGCGTTACATGCCAGCACGGAACCCTCTCAGTTCCGGTACCTGCCGTGTGTGAAATAGTTTCAAAATATCAAATTCCGATAAAAATAACTGGCAACAACGGAGAAATGATTACTCCCACAGGTGCGGCAATTGCTGCAGCTTTATACACGGGAGAAAAACTTCCGGAAGAAATTATTATTGAAAAGGTCGGCTGCGGAAGAGGCAAAAGACCTTATAAAAACCCTGTATTAAGAGTAATGAAATTAAAATAAAGGAGGGAAATTATGCATTTAGGAAACGGTATTATCTGTCCGGTAACGGGAATTCCAATGTTAGCAGCTGCCGGAGTTGCAGCTTATTTTGCTTACAAAAAGGCAAAAACGGATTTTTCAAAAGACAAAATATTTAAAACAGTAGCGGCAACAGGTCTTGTGTTTGCTATGCAAATGATTAATTTTGCAATACCTGAAACAGGCTCAAGCGGTCACATTGTAGGTGCAATTTTACTTGCAATACTTCTGGGGCCGGCGGCGGCATTTTTAGCAATGTGCGCTATTTTAATCGTTCAGGCGGTATTTTTTGCAGACGGCGGATTACTGGCTCTCGGATGCAACATTATTAACATGGGCGCTCTTGCCTGTTTTGTTGCTTATCCTCTCTTATACAAACCTCTTGCAAAAATTAACAGACCGTTTTTAGGCGCTTTATTATCATCAATTGCAGCACTTCAATTCGGTTCAATTGCGGTGGTTCTTGAAGGGGCGCTTTCAGGCTCAGTTCCTGTTGCGTCTTTAATAAATTTTGCAGGATTAATGCAGGCAATCCACCTTCCTATCGGAATTATAGAAGGTGCAGTAACGGGTGTTATTGTTGCAGCCGCAAAATTTATTGATACAAAAAAATTATCAACCGGCTTTGCTTCAATAGCTGTAATCCTTGCAGGATTTATTTCTCAATACGCCTCACAGAAACCTGACGGACTTGAATGGTCTTTATTAAATATTCATAACTCCGTTATAATGCAGGTTCAGGGACAAATATACGCAGCTGCAGAGGCTTTTCAGGCAAAATCAGCAATACTTGCAAATATGGCTTCATTACCGGCAAATTTGATAGGTTTAATTATTATAGGCTTTGCTGCGTATGTAATTTGCATGTTATTAACCTCTCAAAAAAGTGAATTAAATGCAAAATAAATTTGTTAAACTAAAAAATTATTTGAATCATCTGAATGAGCGAGGCGTATGCCTTGCTTTTTCAGGCGGAATTGACAGCACTATTTTGTTGTTTCTATGCAAAGATTTGAACTTGACAGCAGTTACTTTTAAATCCGTTTTTCAAACGGAAGAAGAAATTGAGGAAACAACCGCTCTTTGTAATTTTTAC
>CALUVJ010000030.1 GCA_944324195.1 Candidatus Gastranaerophilales bacterium | reverse complement strand
AGAGCCGGTTTTCTCAATAAAAATATTTCTGTAAAAGTCTTTGACAAAACAATTTCGGGGTTAGCAAAAGATATAACGGATAACGGCGCTTTAAGGTTAATTGATAACAATAATCAAGAACATATACTTTTGATAGGAGACATATTATGAACGAAACATTAATTCAAAGTTTAACAGTAATGTTCATTGGTATGGGTACTGTGCTTGCATTTTTGTGCACAACCATTTTCTCAATGATAATTATGGCTAAAATTGTGAAAAAATTAAACGAAATTTTTCCGGAAGCGGTTCCTCAAACAGCTGCAGCAAGCAATGTTACTTCATCCGTAAATGAAGAGGAAAATATTGCGGTTGCATTACTTTCTGCATTATTAAAAAAATAGTATTTTTTATAAATTGTCAAAATAAAGAGAGGTAAGACACATGACAAAACTTATTAAAGTTATGGACACATCTTTTAGAGATGGTTTCCAATCAGTTTACGGGGCGAGAGTTTTCGTTGACGATTTTCTTCCGGCACTTAAATCAGCAGTAGCTGCCGGTATCAAACATTTTGAAGTTGCAGGCGGTGCAAGATTCCAATCACCGATTTTCTACTGCAACGAAAATGCTTTTGAAACTATGGACAAAATCAGAGCCGCAGTAGGTCCGGATATTAACCTGCAATCTCTGGCAAGAGGTGTTAACGTTGTAGGACTTGATTCACAACCGAGAGATATGATTAATTTACACGCGAAATTATTCAAAAAACACGGCGTTACAACAATCAGAAACTTTGACGCTTTAAACGATGTAAACAACTTGATTTACTCAGGTCAATGCATTAAAGATAACGGCTTAAAACATGAAGTTACAATTACAATGATGGAACTTCCTATCGGATGCACAGGGGCACACGATGTTGCTTTCTACGAAAGAGTATTAAGAAGCATTCTTGATGCGGGAATTCCGTTCGACAGCATTGCATTCAAAGATGCATCAGGAACTTCTGCTCCTAGAAAAGTTTACGAAACAATTAAAAGAACACGTGAAATTTTGGGTTCAGAAGCCCATATCAGATTCCACTCTCACGAAACAGCAGGTACAGGCTTAGCTGCATACTTAGCAGCTCTTGACGGCGGTGCTGACGGAATTGACTTAGCAATGAAGCCGGTTTCCGGCGGAACGGCGCAGCCTGATATTGTTTCTATGTGGCACGCTCTTAAAGGTTCTGAATATGACCTTGGTATTGATATTAACAAGATTCTTGAAACAGAAGAAATCTTCAAAGAATGTATGAAAGATTACTTCTTACCGCCGGAAGCACTGGCAGTTAACCCGATGATTATTTCTTCACCGTTACCGGGCGGGGCTTTGACAGCTAATACTCAAATGATGAGAGACAACGGAGTTATGGACAAATTCCCTGAAGTTGTTGCCGCTATGAAAGAAGTTGTTGAAAAAGGCGGTTTTGCAACATCAGTTACACCTGTTTCTCAATTCTATTTCCAACAGGCTTTCAACAACGTTATGTTCGGAAAATGGAAGAAAATGGCAGAAGGTTACGGCAAGATGGTTCTCGGTTATTTCGGAAAAACTCCTTGCGAACCGGATCCGGAAGTTATTAAAATTGCTGAAGAACAGCTTGGCTTGCAGCCTACAACCGAATTAGTAGTTGACTTGAATGATAAAGACCCTAACAAAGGTATTGCAGCTGCTACAAAAATGCTTCAGGATGCAGGACTTGATGTTAATGATGAAAATATCTTCATTGCAGGTGCTTGCAAAGAAAAAGGTATCATGTTCCTGCAAGGCAAAGGTCAAATCGGCGTTCGCAAAAACTGCCCTGCACAAACCTGTGCTCCTGTTTCAGCTAACGGCAGCGAATACACTGTTAAAGTTAACGGAAAGTCATACGCTATCAAGCTTGAAGGCGGAAAAGCATCTGTTAACGGCAAAACTTATGACGTTTCAGTTAAAGAAGGTATTGAACATACTTCTGCTTCTGCAGGAAGCGGTTCTGGTGAAGAAGTTAAAGCCGGTGTTCCTGGTAACGTTCTGAGAATTGAAGCTCATCCTGGTGATTCTGTTGCTGTTGGGGATGTAATTATGGTTCTTGAAGCTATGAAGATGGAAATTGAAATCAAGGCGCCAAAAGCAGGTACTGTACAATCTATCCTTGTAAATCAAGGTGATAAGGTTGTGACCGGACAGGCTCTGGCAATTGTAGGTTAAGGAGGTAAAAATGAATATAGGAGAAGGTTTAGTAACTCTTTGGAATTCAACGGGTATAATGAACTTCGTTAAACCTGCCGATCCTGCAATTACAAACGGATTTGAACAATTTCTACATATGCACGGATACTGGATAATGATTCTTATCTGCTTATTCCTGTTATGGTTAGGTATTAAAAAGCAGTTTGAACCGTTACTTTTAGTTCCGATTGCATTCGGCGGTTTATTATCAAACATTCCGGTCTGCGATATGGCTGGTCCAACCGGATTTTTAGGTGTTATTTATGAAGCAGGTATTCATAAAGGTTTATTCCCGTTAATAATCTTTATGGGCGTTGGTGCTATGACAGACTTTGGTCCGCTTATTGCGAACCCTAAAACCGCATTACTCGGAGGCGCAGCACAATTCGGTATTTTCGGCGCATTATTGATGGCATTATGTTTCTTTGGTTTCACAATGCCGCAATCAGCTGCAATCGGTATCATAGGCGGTGCTGACGGTCCGACTTCAATCTTCGTTACAACGAGATTAGCTCCTGAACTCTTAGGTGCAATTGCTGTTGCTGCATACTCTTATATGGCACTGGTTCCTGTAATTCAGCCGCCTATCATGAAACTTTTAACTACCGAAGAAGAAAGAAAAATTCAGATGACACAGTTGAGAGAAGTTTCAAAAAGAGAAAAGATTGTATTCCCGCTTCTCGTATTATTACTTTGCGTAATTCTGCTGCCGGATGCCTGCCCGCTTATCGGAGCTTTAACTTTCGGTAACTTATGTAAAGAATGCGGCGTTGTTGAAAGATTGTCAGATACAATGCAAAATGCTTTAATCAACATTGTAACAATTTTCCTCGGTTTATCAGTAGGTTCAAAACTTTCTGCAAACCAGTTCCTGACAATCCAGACATTGTTCATCTTAATCTTAGGTATTGTTGCATTCTCACTTGCAACTGCAGGCGGTGTAATTATGGCTAAGATAATGAACCTGTTCAGCAAGGAAAAAATCAATCCGCTCATCGGTTCAGCAGGCGTTTCTGCAGTACCTATGGCAGCACGTGTATCTAACAAAGTAGGGCAGGAAGCCAATCCTCAAAACTTCTTGTTAATGCACGCTATGGGGCCTAACGTATCAGGTGTTATCGGTTCCGCTGTAGCTGCGGGTGTATTGCTGGCTCTCTGTCACTAATACAGATAAATAAAATAACAAAAAAATCCGTTAGCATAAACTAACGGATTTTTTATTATTTCTTTTCAAAGAAAAATACCGCTTCTGCAAAATCTTTGCCATATCTTGTCAAAATATCTTTATAGCTTTCCGTATTTCTTATTTGTTCCTGTTCTATAGGATCTACTTTATTTATGTGTACCGTCTCGTTTTTAGCAACCGTCGGAACAACTGATTTTATTTTAGTTTCTTCGATTGTCTGCACTGTTGCTTCCTGCTCGTAATCTGAATATTTTAATTTTGTTTTCCTGTTAACCGCTTTTGCCTTTTGTTTTCCAAGCTGTTTGTAGTCACGATTATCAAGATTCTGTTTTATGTAATCATCCAAATTCTTTTTAGAAATATTTTCACCTTCAAAAACTTGAAAAACTTTATATCCTATAGACTTTAGTTTTCTGATAAAAGAAGCATCTTTATCATTTGGAATAGAGACTCTTGCATATCCGGTATTGCCGGTTCCTACAAGTCCGCCATATGCTCCGATTAGTGATTTTAGTTTCACCTTTTTAGTTTTATTAACTCCCTGCTGGGTCACCGGTATACGATATGTTGCGCAAAAATTAACTTCTGACATTTGTCCTCCTTTTTCTAATATAAGTTCCATAAAAAATAATTTTGCTATTTATGGTAAAATTATTTTATGATTGAATTTAAAATTGTTGATAAAGAACGTATCAAAGAGCTTGCAGAACTAGCGTCAGGAATCTGGCATGAATACTGGCCATGCCTTTTATCCCCCGAGCAGATAGATTACATGGTTGAAAAATTCCAATCGGAAAAAGCAATAATTGAACAGATTAAGAATGAAAACTACGCCTACTTTTTTATAATAAAGAATGGCATAAATTGCGGCTACTTTGGAATTTCAAGAAAAGAGGACTATTTATTCCTGTCAAAACTTTATCTAAAAAAAGAGTACAGACATCAGGGTATCGGAAGGCTTGCTTTTGAAAAAGTCACAGAAATTGCTAAAGACTTCGGTTATTCTTCAATAAAACTTACAGTCAATAAAAATAATAAAAAAACTATTGATGCTTATTTAAAATATCGTCTTGCAATAGTTGACAAAGCCGTCACGGATATAGGCAACGGCTTTGTTATGGATGATTATATAATGGAATATTCCATTTAAAATTATTTAGACGGACTTACGTTAATAAACGGAACAGAATTTCCGAGCATATACTGCGGCATTTTTCCGTCCCATTTTTGCACGGCTTCGTACTGTACAAGGGATTTGTTCTGACTTAAAGCCCTGGCTCTGATTGCCATTGATTTAGCTTCCGCCTCTGCTGCAATAACTTTTTGTTTTGCTTCTTCTTCCACTTGAACGGTTTTATTCTTTGCCTTTAAAGCTTCCTGCTCAGCAGTTACTTTACTTTCAATCGCTCTTTCAAACACATCCGAATAATTAATTTCAGTCATCTGGAAATCCGTAACATTTATATAATTATCAGCAAGTTGTGACTGAAGTTTAAATAAAATATCTCCGGTAGCTTTTTCTCTGTTAGCAATCAAATCTTGCGCATTCCATTTTCCTATAATATCTTTTATGGTACCTTCAACAACCGGCATCAAAATGGTTGAAGGATAGTCCATACCTACTTCCTGAAATAATTTATTAACTTTATCAGGCTGAACATTGTAATTTATCACATAAGTAATTTTTGCCTGCTGGATATCTTTTGTATAAACTGCGGTGGTATATGTATTCTTTTGAGTCTTAACGTCCATTGTTCTAAACTTTTGTATAAAAGGGAAAATAAGGTGCAATCCTTCACCGTAACTTTCGGGCTGAACTTCTCCAAGCCTTATCTTAATTCCTCTTTCTCCCGGTCCGACCATTACAAAGGGATTACACATAATTAGGAAGCATACTAAAAGGCACAAAATCAGTACCGGCATTCCAAAAAACTTTTTGTCCATCATTTTCCTTTCCGTACATATACAACTAACTAGAAATCTAAAGCCAAAAGAGCCAGAGCTACATAAAGTGCTGCCACAACAAATACAAAAATTCCAAAAATTATCAGCATTTGTTTTCCGTATTTCAGGTACAAATTTTGTCCTGTTATATAGCATAGCGTTATTATACACAAATTGACTAACACAATCAGCGATAAAAACAAAAATAAGACTCTAATGACCATTAAAAACCTCTTTACATTTTTATTATAAAGTATAATTACTTTTTTAATATCATATAACAGGTTGATTTAATTTTAAGTTTATAAAATCCAGAATATTATCGCAGCAGCGCTCCCAGGTAAACTCTTTGGCTCTTATCATTCCTCTTTCGAAGCATAATTCACGGTAAAAATTATCATAATAAAATTTCTCGTACGCTTGAATCATCTCGTCATCATTTTCCGGATCTATTTTAATACCGGCCTGTCCTATAACTTCCGGAAGAGATGAAACATTTGAAGTAATCACGGGACAGCCGCATTTCATAGCTTCGAGAACCGGAAGTCCAAAGCCTTCATATAAAGAAGGGTAAACAAACATAAACGCATTTGAATATAAAACAGGCAAATCCTCGTCTTTTACATAGCCTGTAAGAATAATCTTTGATTTATCATATTTTTGAAGTGTTCTGTCAAGTTCAGCTTCAAAGGTTTTCCAGTTGCTTCCGCCCAATACCAGAACTAAATCATTTATTTTATTTTTTTCAATAAATTTTATAAAATTTCTGATAGCAAAAATGACATTCTTGCGCTTACCGAGTGTACAAAGAGAAAAAACATACTTTTTATCTTGCGGAATATTATATCCTCTCACGCCCTCAATCCTTTTAAAGTTCTCACTTACCCCTAAAAGTGTTGTTTTGATATTTTCAGGCTTTATGAAAGGAAAATAGTTCAAGACATCATCACGCGTGCATTCGGAATTTGCGAAATAAAATTCATTTTCACTTATTGTATTATAAACCTTATAATGCCAGTCTTTTGTATTTTTTGGCATACCTTTTTCCAGAATCGGGATTATATCGTGAAGCATTCTGAATTTTGGAATTTTAGCATTTTGAATATCTGATGACGGCGGAGTAAAAGGCGATAAATAAATATCATACCCTTCTATCTTTTTAATCCCGTCAGAGTTTTTTACATAAAAATACTTATCATAAAACCTTGAAAGTATTGTACAAGCCGTCTTTATTGCATATGGTAAATTCCTTGTATAATAAAGGAGCTTGCCGATAAACTTATTCAATAAAGAATGCGAATCCAGAATTTTAAAGCCTGTAAATTCCTTTACATTCTTCATAAAATAATAACGTCTGAAATCACAATATAAAGTTATATCATACCCTCTTTTTTTCAATTCGTTTAAGAGATTCAAGGCGACATAAAACACACCGGCCCTGTGTCCGTTCGTATCATAAAAATATGAAAGCTCCGTACAGTCATATAGGATTTTCAAGCCTTCTTTACTCCCGTAATCTTTTTCAACCTGTTTATAAGTTTTATAAACATTAAATGGACTGCATAAATCTTATTGAGCGGAAAAACCTTAAACTGTTTTGCCATTCTCTGAAGTTGGAATTTCTCCGCACCCGAAATTGAAAGGTATTCCGCAAGCGGATGTTTTGAGTAATAATAAGCCCTGTTTTTTTCCATATTTTGGGAATGTTTTACAGATGTAACCGAGCCAAAATGGTAAAATCCGGCTTCGTTTGTAACATAAATCCCGTATCCGGCCTCAATTGCTCTATACTTCAAGTCATTATCTTCAAAAAACGCAGGAAAAAATTTTTCATCAAAAACCCCGATTTCATCAAGGACTTCTCTTTTTGTGATAACACAAGAAAACACGCATTCGTCAAAACTTTTTTCATAAGGTTTATCATAATGAAACGCTTGAAAATATTTAATGTACTTATCCGGATTAGTATTGTCATAATGCGGATTGATGTGTCTTGGAGAAACAAAGCCTGCATTTTCACATTCAAACACCTTTTCACAAGCTTCAAACCAATTCGGATAAAGCAAAATATCATTGTTTAAAAAACCGATATACTCACCTTTTGCAACTTCTATCCCCTGATTATTACCTTTCGAAAAACCTAAATTTTCGCTATTCTGAATCAATTTAATTTCCGGAATAGACTTTATATACTCAACTGTGCCGTCGGTAGAACCGTTATCCACAATAATCAATTCAAAATCTTTAGTATATTTATTCAAGCTCTCTATAAAGTTTTTTGTATAATCCAGCTTGTTTAAAGTTAAAGTTATAACGCTCAATTTCATATATAAATCTTACATTAAATATGAATTTCATGCTATATTATACCTATGAATCCGTTGATAAGCGTTGTAATACCTGTTTATAATGTCGAAAACTATTTAAGACAATGTCTGGACTCTGTAATCAACCAGACTTACAAGAATCTTGAAATTATTTGTGTAAACGACTGCACCGCAGATTCATCAGATAAAATTTTAGAAGAATATGCCAGAAGGGATTCCAGAATTATAATCAAAAAAAATCCGAAAAACCTCGGTCTCGGGCTATCAAGAAATGAAGGCATTAAAATTGCCAAGGGGAAATACATTCACTGTCTTGATTCCGATGATTGGATGGCTCTCAATGCCTACGAAACACTTCTGGAATATTTTCAAGATGACGTTGATGCCGTAAGATTTCCTTATATTTCTCATGACGAAATAACTCATAAAGAAGAATATATTGGCTACTCGGGTGAAGAGTTTTTATACAAAAAAGTAAATATATACAATACTCCAAACTGTCTTAGAGTATGGAGTCCAAGTGCGTGGATAAAAATTTACAGCCGTGATTTTATTATAAACAACAGCCTGTATTACAATGACTACAGGTGTTTAGAGGACATTGAATACTCCGTTCAATCCGTTCTGAAAGCTAAAAATATTATATTCATTGATACACCGCTTTTACATTACAGAGCTAACCGAAAGAATTCTCTTCTCTCCCAAAAAACCGGCTTTATCAATAATATAGTAAAAGATACCATATCGACTGATAAAATTGCCCAAAACCTTCCTGAAAATACCAAAGAAGCTATTCTCAATTACATCTATGAATTGCTTATAATGAACTCACTGGACGCTTATTATGCAGGCAGGCTTTCGTTTTCAAAGATGAAACAACTGTTTGTTGAAAATATTAACGCGGATATTCTGGCCAAAACCGATATCTTCAATGCTTCTAATGCATACAAATTATACTTAAAAGTTATCAAATACACGCAGATAAAATTCTTTTTGGCATACAATACAAGACGCTTTATAAAAGAACATTTTCCGGGATTTACAAAAAAATACTTTGAAATTAAGAAGAAATTACTTAAGCTTATATAAAATATCCGCTCCGCATTCCTTAAATCTTGATTTATCAGAGAAATTCAATCCCGCATCTTTTGCATTACCGGCTTTTATCAGCAAATAACTGTTACGCACCGCCCTGCTGTATAAGCTATTATAATCTAATACAACTTTCTTAGAGTATATTTTACTAAAATTGTCAAATGACACAAGAGACCCGCCGTTATAATCACGTAAATTCATTTCCTTAAGATACGGAAGCAATACATTGTAATCAAAAAGGTTCATATAAAGAACCGTACCGGTCTTTAATCCTGAAGTAATACAGGCTGCGGTTTCCTTATAGTACGTTTTAACTAACCAATCATTACTTACTCTTTTGAAACAAAACAATATTGATATTAATAAAAAGAAAGTTACAAAAAACTTTTTTGACCTGCCCGAACCCTGAGGACTCATCCAGTATGCCATAATCAAATATACATAAAAGAAATAAAAATGATAATCAAAACCGCAATATACAAATAAGAAAAACAATAACAATCCGCCCCAGGACAACATTAAAAATATTAAAATATTAATATTGCGCCTGAAAAATAAAACAGAAGATATTAAAACACCCGGATAAATAATATACGCCAAAGTGCTGCACCAATTATAACGGAAAAACTCTAAGAAAAATTGCTTTGCTCTTTGCGAAAACACATAATTTACGGAATAAAAAGGTATTATCGGATTATGCCATTGAATATACAAACTAAGCGGAGCCAGAAATAGTATTAAAAGCGGCAAGTATTTCTTCTTTATTATTAATTCAATTCCGAATAATCCCCCCAAAGCCAAGGAGGGAATAGCAGCCATAAGACTGGTATTTGCTGCAAGAAAAACCAACACACTAAACCATACCGGGTGCTCAAAGCGTTTTTTGTACAACGCGGCCATGCAAAATAAAAGCAAAAGTCCGATACCATAACATCTCGCCACAACCGGATAAATTAATAAAAACGGAGCCGAAAAGGTAATCAAAAATTTTTCCTGAACTTTAAACGGGGCAAACCGCCACATAAAAAATACTGCAGAAAATGCAAATATCCAATTAACCCACTTTATAGCATACATTGAAAAACCGGTAAACGGCTTCATTAACAAAAACCAAATAAATGTATGCCCTTCACTTCGCATTAATTTGATAATATCTATAAAGCCGAAATTAGATGCTATATTCCAAGCATGAACTTCATCATGATTAAAATTTCTAAAAAAAGGATTTGATATTGTCAGGCATGCATAAATTGCCAAAACAATAATTACAGTAATTACTCTCGCATATTTTATACAAAAATCTTTTAAACGTTCCATATTTATTATAGTATACAATAAAAGGCTGAAATTTTAATGTATGAAAAAGTAAGTATAATAATGCCGAGCTACAATTACGCCATGTACATCAGACAGGCGATAGAAAGCGTTCTCAATCAAACCTACCAAAACTGGGATTTGATAATCATTGATGATGCTTCAACCGACTACTCACTTAATGTTATTAACGAATACGTAAAAAAAGACAGCAGAATTAAGCTTATTATTAATGAGAAAAACCTCGGTCTTGCAGGAACTTTAAAAAAAGCCATAGATTTTGCCGATGGCGAATGGATTGCATTTCTTGAATCAGATGACGAGTTTTTGCCTGATTCTATTAAGGAAAAAATAAAAGCTGCAAGGCTGGGAGCAGATATTATTTATACTGATACGGAACCTATTCAGGATTCTGAAATGGCAGCCAATATAGAAGAATATTACAAAAAAGTCGGCAAATACCTTGTAGAACTTAATAACTCAAAGTTTATTGAGAACTTCCCGCAAATAATTGCAAAAAGCAATATTATCCCTACTTTTTCCTGCACTATGGCCAAAAAAGAACTACTCCGTAAATGCAAGTTTAATCCGATTTGCAAATCATCACTTGACCATTACATCTGGGCCCAGCTTTCGCATAACAGAATTTATTATATAAATAAAAAACTTACCCGTTGGAGACTTCATAAAGACAGCTATATTAATAAAGACAAATACAGCTGGATAACAAAATTTTTATTCAGTATCTCAATTTATTCGCAAACAATAAAAAACGAGTTTCGGCTTAAAAGAGTATTTCTGCTCCTAAACTACATACGAACAAGGTTTATATATTTTAAACTCACTAAGAAACAAATAAAAATAAGTATTTTTAATGACAAAATAGTCTTTGAAAAAGAGTTTTAAACTGCTACGCTAATTTCCCTATAACATTTTGTCCGTAGAGTTTCATTAAGTTATGAAGCTGCTCATCATTTCCGCCGGCTGCATTTTTTGCATATAGTGTCCGGCCTTTTTTAAACATCTGTCTGTATAAATTCGTACAACGTAAAGTTTTTATATGATTCTTTACCACTCGAACTTTCCGCCCGCTTAGCAGCGCCATAATCCATAGCCAAACATCATCCGCAGCCGGAGAGTTTTTAAGAAAAACATCCTCTCTTAAAACTTCTTTTGTAAAACATTCAGGAGGATACAATACCCCGCCGACTCCTGTTAGAAAATTATCATATCTTGCAGATTCTTCTTCAACATGCTTCGTCCATTCATCATAAGGAGCAAGAGCCCCTCTTGTGATTTTAACTCTATGAGCTCTGTGAACCTGAATATCCTCCGGGTGCGCAGCATAAGAATAATAAAGCTTACCAAGCCAGTCCGAAGGATAGTAAATATCATCATCCGCAGTCACTATCAGAGCGTTTGGAAACTCTTTCAATGCGTAAATAATTTTTGTATAAGAGCGGATATCTTTTACAAAACGTATCTCCAGCCCGTTTTTTACAAATCTCGTTATCTCATACGGTAAATCGTTAATTTCTTTGTATTCACCTTCGTTTCCGAGCCATAAAATAATCCTGTCAGGTTTTAATTTCTGCTTTAATATCGAATATATTGAAAGTGTTAAATCGTCAAATCTCTCCGGATAAGAAGTCAGCGAAACTATTAATGGAATTTCACGCTCATAATCGTTAATTCCGCAATAATTACCTAAATTACCGGCCTTGTATTTTACAAAGGGATTTAGAACAAAGCGCAAATGGAATTTTGAATTCAAAATCTTCTTAAGCATACTTTTAAGTTTATACTACACAATACTTAATTACAATTAACCCCAAATCTTATTAATCAAGATACTCTCTTGCGGTGTATTATTATTTGGTTTGTCTCCCTGTTTTAAACGTTCAGCCCACTCTAAAATTTTCTTCTCCGCACGTGTTAATTCAATATTTTCAAGGTTAAAAATACTCATATAAATTATCCAAACGTTTTTAACAGGATTTCTATTAATAAGAGCTTCAATGTTTGTATTAATTTCTACACCTTCACAATCTGCCCCCAAAAGTTTATAAATTTTCTGAGCAACAAACTTATTCAAAGCTTCTTGTTTATTCAAACTAAATGTCTCAACAAGTTCCTTTTTTAATCTGTGATAACTTATATCATAATTAATGTGATTTAAGTATTCCTCTTGCAGCTCTTTTGTTTTTCCGTCAAGTTCAAATCCGAAACGCACAGAGAACTTTAGTCCTCTGACTATTCGTGTCGGATCATCGATAAAACTTTTATCATGCAAAACTCTGAGCGTTTTTGTTTCAATATCCTTTACTCCGCCCGTAAAATCAATAATTTCATTGTCCGTAGTACGTTTAGCTATAGAATTTACGGTAAAATCACGTCTCTTAACGTCTTCTTCCAACGAACATCCTATTTTAACTATTTGCGGCAAATGCCCTTTTCTGGGGTAAATTTCAGTTCTCGTTGATGCAATATCTATTTCATTCTCACCGTCATAAATTCTTACTGTGCCAAAGTCAGGATTTTCTCTTACAATATTAAGTTCTTGATTTTTCGCAAATTCAATCGCATTCCCCTCATAGCAATAATCCGTATCAAAACTGGGTATTCCCAGAATACTGTCACGAACAACACCTCCTATATAATAAAGATTATTGTCCCGGAGCATTCTTTTTAACCTTTTTGTTATGGATAAGAGAAGATATGAAAGCAACTACGATAAATGCAAGTCCCATAAGCCCGGTGACAACCTCCGGAACTTCATGGAAAGTTGATACAAACATTAAAACTGCAAGAGTTCCAATTGCCCAGTGCGCACCGTGTTCAAGATAAATATAACTATCGAGTGTTTTCTTTTCCACAAGCATAATTGTTAAAGAACGGACAAACATAGCGCCTATACAAAGCCCGATTGTAATTATTAAAATATCTTTACTAAGAGCAAATGCACCCAATACACCGTCCAAAGAGAATGACGCATCAATAAGTTCAAGATACATAAAACCTACAATACCTGAACACTTTATCGCATCAGGATTCAAACGCATTTTCTCTTCCTGACGTCTTTCCATCCACTCTGCAAGCCCGTCAATTACAAGATAAGTGATTATACCCGAAACTCCTGACATAAATACGGAACTTCTTGTTTCAGGCGGAATTTCGTACATAAGCAAACCTAATGCAGCAAGAGTTACAAGAGTACAGATACCCGGTATACGGTGAAGTTTTTGAAGCCAATCTTCTAAACCTTTTATCCAGTGAATGTCTTTGTTTTTTTCCGTAAAATAGTCCATAAATAACATCAATAAAAAAGCACCGCCAAACGATACAATCGGAGCATGGGTTAAATGTAAATAATGAGCGTATGAATGTACGTCATTCAACGCCATATCAAGAACTTTCAAGATATTCAGTTTTGCAAAAATTGCAACTACTAGGAGAGGAAATAAAAATCTCATCCCGAATACAGCTATCAAAATACCCCATGTAATAAAACGATGACGCCATTTTTCAGACATGTGTTCAAGCTTCATCGCATTCACTACAGCGTTATCAAAAGACAAGCTTACTTCTAATACTGCAAGTACAAACGCAATGAATACGCATGTTAAACCGGTTCCGTTATGAATATGCTCACCCCAGAGGTAAGCCATAATTAAACCGAATATTGTTACTAAATATGAACCTAAAAAATAACGTATCATTAAAACTCTCCTTCTTCCTTAGTTAAATTATATTATAACTCTTCTCTGTAAACAACTTTTAGTTAAAATTTTTCTTCTTTTGATGTATTATAAAAAAGAGTTGAGGATAATCAGAAGAGTTAGTAATGATAAATTATATTGAAAATGAATTTGAAACAATTGCGCAAAATTTTCAGCAATTAAAAAATCTTGCACCGACTATACAGCAGGCCGCAAACATGTGTATTGAAGCCTTCAAAAACGGTAACAAAGTTATGTTCTGCGGAAACGGCGGTTCGGCTTCCGACTCCCAGCACCTTGCGGCAGAGCTTGTATGCAAATACCGAAAAGAACGCGCAGCCCTTAATGCAATAGCTCTTGTTACAAATACCTCCGTACTGACAGCTGCAGCAAATGATTTGGCATTTGACTATATTTTTGAACGTCAGGTGGAAGCTCTCGGAAGAGAAGGCGATGTTTTATTTGCACTTACTACCAGCGGCAAAAGTATTAACGTTATACGTGCAGTAGAACGGGCAAAAGAATTGGGGCTTAAGACTATAGCAATGACAGGCGCAACCGGCGGTTCCGTTAAATATAAAGCAGACATTACAATTCAAACACCCTCCGAAATTACAAATAATATTCAGGAAATGCATATTGCAATAGGGCATCTTATTTGTGATATCATTGAAAAAGAAATGTTTAAATAGACTTAAAAATATAAGATTTATACACTACAGAGGAGAAATATAAAATGAACAGGTTTCAAAGAGTGAAAACCAAGATTGTAGCCACGCTCGGGCCGGCTACTTCAAGTTATGAAATGATTAACCAATTAGTTGATGCCGGAGCTTCAATGTTCCGCCTTAACACTTCACATGGCAGCGAAGAAGGGCATGCTGCAAATATAGAAATTATCAGAAAAATTTCAAAAGAAAGCGGGAAATTTATTCCGATATTAGTTGACTTACAAGGCCCGAAAATCAGAGTCGGAAATATTAAAGAACCTGTTGAAATTAAAGAGGGGCAGGAAATTGTTTTAGAAGCAACTGATGATATCAATAATCCGGCAATAATTCCGGTTGATTATGAAGGAATTGCAGATGACGTTAAACCCGGAGACAAAGTTTTATTAGATGACGGAAATGTCGGTCTGCAAGTAATTGAAGTAAAAAATCATCAAGTTCACGCAAAAGTTCTTTACGGAAAAGTTATTAAACCGAGAAAGGGGATTAATCTTCCGGGCTCAACTGCAAGCTTAAGCGCCGTCACTGAAAGAGATGTAGAATTTATAAGATTTGCGGTAGAATTTGATGCTGATTATATTGCATTATCATTTGTAAGAGAAGCAAGAGATATCGAACTTGCAAAAAAATACATCAAAGATTTTGGCGGAAATATTCCGATAATAGCAAAAATAGAAAAACCGCAGGCAGTTGAAAAACTGGAAGAAATTCTTAAAGTTGCAGACGGAATTATGGTTGCGAGAGGTGATCTTGGTATAGAAATGTCACCGGAAGAAGTTCCTATTGTACAAAAATTCATAGTTGACCAAACAATAAGAGAACGTAAAGTATGTATAGTTGCAACACAAATGCTTGAATCAATGATAGAAAATCCTATTCCGACAAGAGCTGAAGCAAGCGACGTTGCAAATGCCATTCTTGACGGAACTGATGCAATAATGTTATCAGGCGAAACTGCCATGGGTAAACACCCTGTAGATGCTGTCAAAATGATGAGAAAAATTGCTTCTAATGTTGAAGAATGCAACTTCTGCTTATCAAATCTTGATTTGGAAATGAATGACAAATACGAGCTTTCTCCGCAAGCAATTTCAAATGCTGCCGTTAAAATGGCAGAGGATTTGCACGCAAAAGCAATTATGGCATTTACTCATACCGGATACACGCCAAAACTTCTTTCAAAATTAAGACCTACAGTCCCTATAATTGCAATTTCCGATATGGAATCAACATGCAGAAGATTAAGTCTATACTGGGACATCTTTGCAGACTACAAAGAATGGGATACTGTTCTTGATGCCGATTTACTTGAAAAAATCGATGAATACATTCTTTCTCATACAAACTTCAAAAAAGGCGAAAGAATTATAATTATCGGTTCTATTCCAAAACTTATCACCGGCAGAACAAACTTTATTAGGGTTCACAGAATCGGTGCCCCGCTTGAAAGATAAATTCAAAAATAAGCAAAAATACCGGTTTCAATAACGAAGCCGGTATTTTTTATCTTCTTTTTAACATTATTTTAGAATATTATTGCTTTCGAAACAATAGCGGGAGGCGGAGCCGGGAGCGTGTTTGAGAAAGTAATAATATTCTAAATACCGAATTAAATTATTTTGTAGATTAAATAATAAATTATGGAAGAAAGTACCATACAAGCAGGTATCGTTAGCACCCAGGCGGTAACAATATTTCCGACAATTCGCCACTTAACTGCATGAGCATGGAAAGTAGAACCAACCCCCATAATAGCAGTAGAAATAACGTGTGTCGTACTTAAAGGTATACCAAAATGAGAAGCCGTCAAGATTAAACCCGCTGCGGAAGTTTCAGCCGCAAAACCGTGAATAGGTTTTAGTTTAATAATTTTGTGCCCCATTGTTTTAATAATTTTCCACCCGCCGTTCATAGTACCTGCTGCCATCATGAGTGCACAAACAATAATTACAAATAACGGGATTTCAAAATCACCATCCGGAGTTTTGTGTAAAACACCGCCTGCAAGAAGCGCCAGAGTAATTATACCCATTGTTTTCTGCGCATCATTTGAACCGTGGCTCAATGCCATTAAGCCGGATGAAAGCAATTGCAATTTTCTGAAACGTTTGTTAACTTTTTGGGGATTTGCACGATAAAAAATTCTTATAAGAAACAACATAAAAGAAAAACCGACGCAGAAACCCAGAATCGGTGATGTAAACATAGGAATAATAACTTTATCAATCAAAGTGGTAAAGTGAATTGCACTTACCCCGGCTTTTACAACCGTCGCGCCAAGAAGTCCGCCGATTAAAGCGTGTGAAGAACTTGAAGGCAAGCCCAAATACCAGGTTAAAAGATTCCACAAAACAGCCGCTAAAAGAGCACAGAAAATCACTGTTAAAGTTATCATATCAGAGTTTACAATTCCCGAACCGATTGTTTTTGCAACGTGGGTTCCGGTTAAAGCGCCGATAAATTCAAGACTGGCGCCGAAAAGAACGGCATGTCTCGGCGATAAAACTTTGGTTGAAACAACTGTTGCAATTGCATTTGCGCAATCGTGAAATCCGTTTATAAATTCAAAAATAAGTGCTATTGCTACTACAGCTATAAGTAAAAAAATCGTTATCATAATATTCCAGCCCTTAACTTTGTTTTAAAGCAACATTCAAAATAGTGTCCGAAATATGGTAGCAGGTATCAAGAGAATTTTCGATATCTTTATAAATATCTCTCAATTTGATAACTTCAAGTGCATCATATTTGCCGGAAAATAAATCTGAAATTGCTTTTCTGTGAACACCGTCACCATACGTTTCAAGCTCTTTCATTTCAATATTTAATTTTGTTATCAATTCAACATCGCTGACTTTTTTTAAGCATTTTATAATTTCACTTAATTTGCAGGCAGCCTTAACCAAAATAGAAGCCTGCTCTTTCATTTCTTCCGTACACTTTTTTAATTTGTATACATCTAAGTTTAAGCAGGCTTTTCCGATTTTTTTATTAATTTTATATAAATTAACGGCTATATATTGAATATCTTCGCGCTCTAACGGTGTTATAAAACTTTTATTCAACTGTTTTAAAGTAAGCTTCAGTGATAAGGAACCTTTTTTCTTAGCTTTGAGAACCAACTCCTTCCGCTCTTCCGTCAGCCCCGATTTGATAATATCCACATACAATTGCGCCGTTTCTGTACAAAGTTCCGCACTGTTCTGAAATAAAGTGAAAAACATTTTATCCTCAGGCGGCATAATATATGACATTAAATTAAATTTTGGCATTACGTGCCCTCCTTTTAACCATACACGTACAGTGTACACAAAAATAAGCTATTTATAAAGATTTAATTAACAAAATGTAATAAATTATATTTTTATGATAATATTGTAAATTATGAAGAGAATTTTAATAACCGGCGGTGCAGGATTTATAGGCTCGCATTTATGCAAAAAGCTTTTAGATAAAGGGAATTTTGTAATTTGTCTTGATAATTTTTTTACAGGAAAACCCGAAAATATAAAATGTCTTTTAGACAACTCTAATTTTCAATTGGTAGAACACGACATTATTGAGCCTGTTGATATAAAAGCAGATGAAATATATAATCTTGCTTGTCCGGCAAGTCCGCCGCATTATCAATATAATCCGATAAAAACAATGAAAACTTCTGTACTGGGTATAATTAATATGCTGGAACTTGCCCAAAAAAATAATGCAAAAATTCTTCAGGCATCAACAAGTGAAGTTTACGGAGATCCGGAAGTTCACCCGCAAACGGAAAACTACTGGGGAAATGTTAATCCGATAGGGATAAGAAGCTGCTATGATGAAGGCAAACGCTGCGCCGAAACTTTAATGACGGATTATCACAGACAAAAAAATATTGACACAAAAATTGTCAGAATATTTAACACATATGGACCGAACATGTCCCCTGATGACGGTCGTGTCGTTTCCAATTTCATCCTTCAGGCATTGAAAGGTGAAGATATAACAATTTATGGCGACGGGAAACAAACACGCTCTTTTTGCTACGTATCAGATCTTGTTGAAGGCTTAATAAAAATGATGGAATCTGATATCAGAGGTCCGGTAAATTTGGGGAACCCTTCAGAAAGAACCATTTTAGATTTTGCAAAACTTATTGTAGAATTTACAAATTCAAAATCCCAAATAGTATATAAACCGCTTCCTTCTGATGACCCGGCAAAAAGGCAGCCTGACATTACAGTTGCAAAAGAAAAACTTAATTGGATTCCAAAAATTGACATTTATGAAGGATTAAAATATACGGTAGAGTATTTCAAAAAACTTTTATAAACCACTCGTTATTTACTTTTTATTAAGAAATTTTTCTCTGTTTCTTTTTAAATTTATATTTTTATAGTAAAATACAGGATATTGGAGGAAAGGATTTAAGAGAATGTCAGTAGTTTTGGAACAAAAACAGGGTTTAATTGCCGGAGACGGGCATTTGCCTGTAAAAATGGCTCAATATGCAAAAGAAAACGGATTTGATGTGGTGGCTATTTCGCTTTCTAATGATAATTGTTCGCAGCTGAAAAAATATTGTTCCAAAGTCTATTCTTTCTGCCCCGGAGAAGTTCAAAAAATCGAAGATACTTTGAAAGCTGAGGGTATTAAGCAAATAACTTTTCTTGGCAAGGTTAGCAAAACTATTTTGCTAAAACGTCCTAAGTTTGATTCAAGGGCGATAGATTTTATCAAAAAAGCAATAAGGCTTAATGATGATAAAGTTATGCTTATGATAATAGAAGAGTTGGAGAAAATCGGAGTTACGATTCTTGATCAAACTCTTTTTATCAAAAATTTGATGATACCGTCAGGGGTTCTCGGAAAAGTTCAGCCGACGCAGGAACAAATTGATGATGTAAATTACGGTTATTGGCTTGCCAAGGAAACCGGTAAACTTGATATCGGGCAGTCAGTTATTATTAAGGATAAGATGGTTATGGCTGTCGAGGCAATTGAAGGTACTGACAAATGTATAAAGCGCGGGTGCAAAATCGCCAGAAGGCATTCGAGAGTAATAAAAGTTGCAAAACCTTCTCAGGATAAGCGTTTTGACATTCCGGCAATCGGACTCAGAACTTTAAAAACAATGCATAAATATAAAGCGGATTTGATTGCTGTTGAAGCCGGTGAAACTATAATTGTGGATAGAGAAGAAGTAATTAAATTTGCTAACAAACATAACATTGTAGTAATGGCTGTTTAGGATTATGAAAAAAGTTTTTATTATCACAGGAGAATATTCAGGCGATATTCACGCAGGATGTGTGGCAGAAATTTTAAAAAAACAAATGCCTGATATCGAAATAGAAGGTATCGGCGGTGAAAATCTTAAAAATGCAGGCGCTAAAATCTTTTGTGACCATTCTAAAATGTCAGGTTTCGGATTTAGTTTAAAGATGGCATTGGAGCATCTTGCATTGGAAAAAAAAGTTGCTGATTATATATTAAACTCTTATAAGCCGGATTTGGTTTTGCTCGTAGATTACGGAACTTTTAATTTAAGAGTTGCAAAACGCTTAAAGGGCAGCGGTATAAAGGTTTTTCATTATATCCCGCCCCAGGTCTGGGCAAGCAGAAAATGGCGTATTAAAGGAATCAAAAAATATGTCGATGAAGTACTTTGTATATTCCCGTTTGAAGAAGAAATGTACAAAGAATACGGCATAAATGTACATTACTGCGGGCATCCGCTTATAAAGCAGCTTCCGCAAAAGGCTGAGAAAGAAGAGTTTTTTAAAAAACATGATTTGGATATAAAGCGTCCTCTTGTTTCAATTTTCCCGGGGTCAAGACCTTTAGAACTCCGCTTCTTTGCAGAGACTTTTATAAAAGCTGCTAAAAAATTACAAAAACTGCATCCTGATATTCAGTTTTGTATATCACATGCACCTAATTTAAGCGACAATGTTTTTGATAAATATGTTCATGGTACGGATTTTAAGGTTATAAGAGGAGAAAATCAGGCTTTGTTAAGCGTTTCGGATTCTCTTATTCTGGCGTCCGGTACCGTTGCACTTGAAGCAGCACTCTATAAAGTACCTATGCTTATCGGATATAAAGGACCGTGGATTTTGTACCTGATATACTTACTGGTTCGGTGTATAAAAAGAGTTTCGCTTCCGAATATTATTACCGATATGGATATTGTGCCGGAGCTTATTCAGGCAAAATTTAATGTAGATAATATTTGTTATGAGACAGAAAAGCTCTTGTACGATAAAAAATATCGTGAAGAAACAATTGAGAAGCTCGCTCATGTAAGAGAAAAGCTTTCTGCAAAGTATTCTGCCCAGGAAGCAGCTGGCGAAATCATAAAAGCATTACAATAAAAAGAAAAGTCCGAAAATTTCGGACTTTTTTAAATTTTCTACAACCTTTTCTAACCTTATATATATAAAGTAATTTTGTTTGAAAAAATTGCCTATTTTTCAT
>CALUVJ010000029.1 GCA_944324195.1 Candidatus Gastranaerophilales bacterium | reverse complement strand
AATAATCAATTTCCCTTTTTGTTGTGCTTCTTGAATTTTTTTTATGCTTGTTAATGTAAAGTTTCTTAAATTCATTTTGTTTCCTTAAAATTTTTTATAATACTTATCAATACTTAATTTTTGTAATAATAAAATAGTTAATGCTTCATCCAAGCATTCGCATAAAGTATAAATAGCCTTTGTGTTTAAGCTATTTCCATATGTAAATTGCTCAGAAAGATTACTATCTTGAGGTGTTTTCAGTTTTCCACTTTTATAAGGATGTGTTGCGTGATTTCTTAAATTCATTATTTGTGCACTTAAAAGCCCTATTTGTTTATTGCATGTGTCTCCAAAATCTCTAACATCCAGTTCAAAAGTAATCCAGTCTTTTTCTGATTTATTAATATGAAAAATTTTTGCATAGTTTTCTGGAGATAATTCTGATAATGCGGACTTAATATCTTCTCTGGTATTTTGACCTTTTGTAATAATATTCCCGTAAGTTTCTAATAATTGAGACTTCTTGTTTATATTATCTGATAAGGCTCTTGGATTTTCATAATTGCATAATGAGTTAATAATTAGTTCGTATTCATCATAAAAATCTATCCATTTTTGCAAAATTTCACTAAATTGGTTTGTTATATATTTATAAAAGATATTAAAATCAGAATGAAAATATTTATATTCGTATTCTTTTAATATATGGTAATCTATTCTATATTCATATTTTTTAAACTCATATAACGAAGTAACATTTGCAACTTGGTGAAAAAATAAAGAAAATAATTTCTTAATTTTATTTATGAGCTTTTTATAGAATATTATATTATGAGGATTTTCTCCACTTAATTCTAGATAACAATGAGGATATATTTCTATTTTAGGATAATCAATAGAATCCCCATCAAATTCGTCTATTATCGAAAGTATAAAATTTTCATTATTATATTTAAAATTAGCACTAATAGACTTATTTAATATCTTTATCCGCAGGTATTTTGCACTATTCTTGTTTCTTTGTTCTCTATTATTTTCATCGACAAATGAAATTTGTTTGTTTTCTCCAATCTCAATGTGTGGGTACAGCCATTTTTCAAGATTTTCAATTCTAAAACAAATTTTTTTTCTAAGACTTTCTGCATCAATAAAAGTAGAATCTTCTGTATCTTTAAAATTAGAATATGAAATATAACCACAAAATTTAATTTCTGGATTATATATACTTTCACTTTTTGAACAATTTAAGAATGTAACATTGTATTTATATCCTTGCCCATCAAAGTGGCATTTTAAGGTGTTATTACCAAATCCCCAAATGCCTTTAATGTTATCTAATAGTTCAAGTTTAAGTTTATCATTTTCACCTTTTCTCAAACGAACATTTAGTTTTCGTTTCTCATTATAATCTATAATTCCATCTATTGGTAATTCGATTTTGTTCATGACAATAATCCTAAACTATCACAATTATATCAAAAAAATTACAACACCCTGTAATTAAGTGAATTATCAACCTATTGATACGAATTATATCTGAAACCTTGAAAAACTTAACTTTCGAGTGATGTATGTGAATACAAAACAAGAAAGGATACAAAAATGACAACCCTAAAAGAATTAATTTCAGTTTTAAAAGAAGTAGAAAGTCTTGATCCTGAAAATGAAAATTCACAAGTTTCAATTGTCGGAAAACGAATTTTTATCATGCGCAAGGATCAAGTTGACGGATATTATGTTGAAATCAAAGATTGATACGAATTGTGTCTTACGACTTGATATTTACTGAAACTAGAGCGACTAATGTAGTTACAAGATTGAACTTGAGGTACATTATGACTCCAAACATTTTTCAAAAGCGGATACAAGCCTGGGAAGATGAATACGGTTCGTTATCACCAGAAATCCAACACAAGATAGACAAATTGGTTGAACAGTATGATAAAACTCAAAGAATAGAAAAAGACAATAAAGTTCTATCGATTGCTGATGGAACAAAATTAATTCGAGAGTTTAAGGGACGACGATATTCAGTAACAGTACTCCAAAACGGCTATGACTATAATGGCAAAAAATACAAAAGCTTGTCAGCTATTGCTAATGAAATAACTGGCATGCGTTGGAACGGAAAGAAATTTTTCGGGGTGGCATAATGAAAAAGAAAATCAGATGTGCAATCTATACCAGAAAATCAACGGAAGAAGGCTTAGAACAAGATTTCAACTCTCTTGATGCACAGCGTGAAGCTTGTGAGGCTTATATAAAATCTCAAGCGCATGAAGGCTGGATTTTATTAGATAAACAATATGATGACGGAGGATACTCCGGGGGGACGATGGAAAGGCCTGCATTTAAGCAACTGCTTAAAGATATTGAAAACGACGAAGTTGATATTGTAGTTGTGTATAAAGTTGACCGTTTAACTCGCTCATTGATGGATTTTGCCAAGATTATTGATGTATTTGATAAGCACAATGCCTCGTTTGTTTCAATAACTCAGCATTTTAATACGACAACATCAATGGGAAGATTAACTTTAAATATTCTGTTATCATTTGCTCAATTTGAACGTGAAGTAACAGGAGAGAGGATAAGGGATAAATTTGAAGCTTCTCGCCAAAAGGGTCTATGGCTTTCCGGAACTTGTCCTTACGGATATGAAAAAGATGAGCATCATATGCTGCATCCACAGCAACCTTATGCCGATAATGTTCGAATTATATTTGAATCTTATCTTGAAATAAAAAATGTATTAAAGTTGAAACAATATCTTATTGATAAGAAAATTTTAACCAGAAATGGGAAACCTCTTGCTAAAGGGAGTTTATATCATATACTTTCCAATAAAGTTTATCTGGGTAAAATTGTTCACAAAAATAAGGAATATGAAGGTTTGCACGATGCAATTATATCTCATGAGTTGTTTAATGATGTGCAAAATCTTTTAAAAGCTAATGCAGTTGAGAGAAAACATTCAACAAATGCAAAAACGGGTTCGCTTCTTGCAGGATTATTGTACGATGATAAAGGAAATAAAATGTCTCCATCATATAGTAGTGGAAAGGGAAAACAATATAGATACTACATAAGTCAGGCAATTAAGAATCCAATAGATTATGAACGTGGAGACATTACAAAAATTTCAGCAGGAGAAATCGAAACGTTTGTACAAGGTGATTTGACAAAATTGTTACATAATACCTATAAAATACAGGGTTATCTTGAAAATTACTCAGTTGAACAACAGAAATTGATACTGGATTTAATGAACACTTACCAATTAGATAAGGTATTTTTAAGAACTGTGATTAGACGAGTAGATCTAAGTCTTAATAGAATTTCAATTAACTATGATATAGGCTATATTATCGGATATTTTGCTACAATGGCATTTAACGCAGAATTCAAATATACAGAGGAAAACGAACAAATTATTACCAATCATATTGATGTACAAGTTGCATTAACCCCACAAAGAAAAAATAAGATTATAATTCCAGGTAAGGCGAATTATGATATAAAATTGATTCAAGCAATTGTGAAAAGCTTTTGGTACAACAAGCTTGGGGCAGAGAAACGATTGCCTCCAGAGGCAAGAAACGGCAATAACAAAAGACTTAGAAAATTAAGATTCCTTCCGCCAGAAATAATTGAAAGCATAATGAACGGAAACCCAAGATCCGGAGTTGAATGTAAAGAAGTTAATTGAGATGGCGGACGATTACTGTAAATAGTTAAATTTTAATTAATTATTCATATTTGTACAATATGAATTGATATAATATTTTCATGAATTCCAAAAATATTTGTAAATTCTGTAGACAACAAAAAAAATTAATCAGAGCTCATATAATTCCTCGTCATTTCTATCTTGATTATAAAGACGAACAATATGTTAGTGTAAATTCTTTGTCTGGAAAATTTAAAATACAACAAAGTGGAGCATATGATAAAAATGTTTTATGCTTAGATTGTGACAGTAAAATCTTAGGTCAATTTGATAAAGAAGGGTATAGAGTTTTATTCGATGAAATCAAGAAACACAAGCTTAATAAGATTGGTAATGATATTATATATTACTTAACATCTAAAGATTGCAATTTTGAATATTTAAGGAATTTTTTTATTTCAATATTATGGAGAGCATCAATATCTTTCCTACCAGATTTTAAAGATATTAATCTGGGTGAATATCAACAAAAAGCTTTAGAAATTTTGCAGGGAAAGAAATCGTATGATAACTTGTTTAAGATATTTATATTTAAATATCCAGAAGGTAAAGATTTTAATAAACTTATTTTTCTATCAAAAGCTAAATTCTATAATCGCAAAGCATATGTAATCAATATGGCTGGATACTTTATTACTATCATTTTGAATGGTAAAAACCTAATATTTAACAATAAACTCCATTATATTAGTGAAATGATAATTAATGATAAAGGTTTTTATATTATTGAGAGTAATAGATTATATTTGCAACATTATCATTTTGCAAATAAGAAAATGCAAGAAATGTGGATGAAAGGATATAAACCGCCATTTGCTCCAAAAATTAAAAACTAAAAGGACTCTTTTTATTGACCCAAAGAGAATTTGAGGTAAATAAAAGAGAATATCTTGTTATTTGCAATATATTAGATTTTCTGAAATCTGCTAAAGCTCGCTTTGTGTGGGAAAATTTGCATTAAAAAAGAGGCTATATTAAGCCTCTAATGATTAAATCTGGAGATGGCGGGAGTCGAACCCGCGTCCATTGCGGATAAATACGAACTTCTACGAGTGTAGTAACTTATTATCTTAGTTAGATACGGAAAGTTACAAAACCTGAATCAAACCAAAGACTTTTTGCGGAAGCCTAACCTCCAATGGTTAACTTGATACGCATACCATCATTTGCGTACTGCATCTTGCATATTTCATCTAGTTAAACGGCAAGCTGGTCAAACTAGAGGGCTGAACTGCTTAATTAAGCAGCGAGTCTTTGTGCTCTGTAATCAGCTAATGAAACAACTTTGTTGTCATTTCTTTTTATGTGCTCGTTGATAAGCGGGAACAGCGCCCGCACTCGCAATCCGGATCTACCAATCACAACGTCAAAACCAGTACATCCCCAAGATTTGTTACATTCTCAATGTGCGCATGTACAGTATAAGTTATTCTATTCTCTTTTTCAAGCGTCCATAAGTTTTTTTATTTTTTTCAAATCCTTTAACATCAAGTCTCTTGGACTGCCTTCGTCCAAAGAATGATATCGAAGAAGGTATGACGGGTGAAAAATTGGAATACATTTTCTCTTTTCGCCGCCAATTTCAAGTTCTAAAATCTCTCCCCTGATTTTGGAGATTTGAATTTTTTTGTCATAAAAAGATTTTAATGCCGTTGCACCGCAAAAAATCAATACTTTTGGACTAATTATTTCTATTTGTTTTAAAAGGTAATCTTCACAAGCAGTCTTTTCCTCATCTGTAGGAACCCTGTTTTTAGGAGGACGGCATTTAACGGTGTTTATTATATATAAGTCCTGTGCTCTTGAAATCCCGGCTTTTTCCAGAAATTCATTCAGAAGTTTACCGGCGCGGCCGACAAACGGTGTGCCTGTCTTATCTTCATTTTCACCGGGTGCTTCGCCTATAAGAATTGCTTTTGCGGTTTCCGGATTGCCATCTGAGAATACAATATTAATACGAGTTTCTCCAAGCGGACATTTTTTGCACCCCAAACATTCATTTTTTAATTCGTTTAATAAATTCTTTTTCATAATAAATTTATTATACTTCAAAAATGGGGTAAATGGGGGTAAATATATTGGGCTGGTAAGTGGGACTACACGCTTGATGTCATTGCAAGCGAAGCGAAGCAATCCAGTGGACTGCCGCGAAAATCAAAGATTTTCTCGCAGTGACAGGAATATTAGTTCTGTAGGCTGCGGTAAATCTATGATTTACCGCATCAACAATATAAAATGTTTCGGTAATCAGAGATTACCAAAACCCACGGGTTTAAATAAAGGTCTTATTTATAATTAAAAATCCCCGCTCAATTAAGCCCCAGAACAATTGCAATTGTCAGAAAGAGTGAGTAATAAATCATTAGATTTCTTGACTGATAAATTCTTGTCATAAAACTGGGTTCTCCCATCATATTTTCCATTGGAAAATGATACCACTTATGTTCCGGAACAGAATCCGGATTGGCGGCAAAATCAACCATAGACTTATATAAATCAACGGCCAGAGGGATTGTAAACCATACTGCAAAAACTTGCCAGTCTAGAATATCAAAGATGCATAATAATATCGGTGTTACGTATGCCATTATTAAAAGTATTTTTAATACAATCAGCGAATCTAATCTGGAGTTAAAAGAATTGGCAATTGTTTTATGTCCTTCATTAATATCAAAATCATAGTCCATAACAGTATGAATATATAACAGAATTACGGTTATTAACATTGACGGAATCGAAAGTATAATTGCATCAAGCGAATACGTTTTTGTCATAACATAATAGATTCCGCCGAATAAAGCCGGACCGTAAGCGAGAGCTACTGTAAATTCCGAGAGTCTTATTTTGGATAAAAAAGAGTATGAGACAGTTAGCAAACCGCCGATTAAGGCAAAATATAATACTCCGTCTCCGCATTTAAGAAACAGGAATGTGCCGATTGCACCGGCACCTAAGAGATATATACAGGCAAGGATAAAAATATCGCCCGGCTTCATTAATCCTGCAATAAGGTATCTGCATTTTGTTTTTTGTGAATTTTTTAAATATTCTTTTTTGTTAAATCCGACTTGTTTTATTAAAGCTTTGTAATCAAAATAATCATCAAAGACATTAGCTGCAAGATGTGCAAGACATACGCCGATAAGAGCAAGTAAGCCATATTTTATATGGCCGGCAATAAGAATTGAGTATACATAAATTACAAGCCAGGACATTATTGTCATCGGAAGCGAAAAGACTCTTGAACATTCTAAAATAGTAGTAATTTTACTAAGCATAGAGTAATTTTATCATGTGCAGTTTTTCAATACAAGTTTAACCGACAAGTCCTCCGAAAGCCATAACATCTTCGTAAGTTGCTCCGGCTTCCAGCATTTCCTCGGCAGTAAATCCGAATAAAGTAATTGTATCGATTACTTCATCTTTATTGGTAATATTTTTTATAACAGAATCAAGAGCGGACTCTCTTGTCATATATTTAAATTTATCGTGAACACCGAGATGTAAACTTCTTCTCTTTGCCTTGCCCATTAGTTTGAACCTCCCATTGCCAGAAGTGCTGCTCCAATCATGCCGGAGTAATTTCCCGCACTTGCCAATCTTATTGAAGTTGGAGTTGTTACTATATTTCTGTTAACTTCATCTTCAACTTTTTTTGTATTTACAAATTGAGCCATTGAGCCTGAAAGGACAATGCAATCCGGATCAAAAAGATTTGCAAGACCAATTATTCCTTGTGTAATATCATTCTGCCAGCGTTCAAAAATTTCTGTCATCTTTTTATCGCCTTTTTTTACGCCGTCAATGACGTCATATGTAGTAACATCCTGATTATGTAAAGCTTCTTCCGCATCAAGTTTTAATGCGGTTCCGGAAGCGTATATTTCAAAGCAGTCCCAGCTTCCGCAAGTGCATTTTCTGCGTTTATCCGTAAACATCTTAAAATGCATTTCTCCCGCTGCACCGGATTTGCCTTTAAGGAGCCTGTTATTGATAATTATTCCTCCGCCTACACCTGTACCAAGTGTAAGCATGACAGATACTGAAGTATTTTGTGAAGCTCCGATTTTGTACTCTGCCCAGGCGGCGCAATTTGCGTCATTTTCAAGAAAGACTTTTTTACTGCTTAGTTCCTGAAAATTTATTGTCCGGTAATTTTTGACAAGATTTCCGGTAGAACCGATAACGGCCGTATTTTCATTGTTTACGGCCCCTGCAGTAGAGATTGCAATAACGTCAATTTCATTTTCAAATCTTAAAATTTGATTGGTTAAAACCTCTTTAATTCCTTCAATTGTTTTAGGCGTATGAAATTTATCAATTTCAGCTAAAATTTTTCCGTTTTCGTCAATTATTGTACTGTAAATTTTTGTTCCGCCGATATCAAATGCCAGAGCTTTTTTCATTTATAATACCTCAATAAATCTTTTTGTAATCAACTGCGGTCTTGTTATCGCAGAACCTATTACGACACAGTGTGCTCCGAGTTCAAATGCCTTTTTGACCTCCTCTGGTTCCCAGATTCGGCCTTCAAGAATAACAGGTTTATCCAGGCTGCCTGCAAGTTTTTTCAACAGTTCATAATCCGGTCCCTCTGTAGGTTCTCCGGATTCAAACGTATATCCGGCAAGGGTGGTGGAAATAATATCCGCACCTATTCGGGCACAGTGAATACCTTCTTCTAATGTAGAAATATCTGCCATTGCAAGCCGTCCGGCTTGATGAACAGCAGTTATAATTTCTTCTAATGTACAACCGGCATGCGGACGTAATGTCCCGTCAAAAGCAATTATATCTGCACCGGCTTCAATAAGTTCTTGAACTTCTTTGAGTCCGGGGGTGATATAAACAATTTCCTTCCAATTTTCAGGAAGTTTATCCGGCTTTGTGAGACCTATTACAGGAATAGTAAAATGTTTTTTTGCATTCTTTACATCCCTTGCTCCCGCAACTCTAAGGCCGCCGGCTCCTCCGTTTACAACAGACTGCATCATGGCAAGCATGCACTCTTCCTTATATAAAGGCTCATCCGGCATGGCTTGTGATGATACTACGACTTTTCCTCTTAAGCTTTCTAAAATTCCCATATAAAAATTTTAGCATGAAAAATATTTCAGAATACAACAAAACTATTGATTAAATTATCATGGAAGATTATAATCATATTGTACTTACGAGGTTTTCATGAAAAAACTTTTAACGGGATGTTTTATATGTGTATTTTTAGTTTCAGGGTGCAGTATTTTGCCTGAAAAGGAGAAGAAAAATCCTGTTGCACCAAAAGCAGCGGTGCAAAAGGCTAAGGAAGTTCCGGTTGTTGAAACCGAAACTGTAAAAGTTCCCCCCCCTCAGCCTGTACCGGTTGTAAAAGAACCTGAAAAAATAAAGAAGGCAGATTTATATTCCGAAAATAATGAACTATCCTTGTCAACAATAGCATTAATTGCTAGCTTAGATGATAGTATGAGGGCTAAAATCAATAATTATATAAAAAATTCTACGGTTTATTATGTGGAAGAAAAAAACGGCAGCGTTTGTATGATAGTTTCCAATGCTGATGAAGAAAAGTTTCAGCGTCACGGTATTGAGTTTGTAGAAATTAGTAATGCCGGTGTGAAAAAAGTTTCCCAACTGGTAAATACATCTGATGAAAATGATGAAAATGATGTTTGGGAGTTTGATGAGGAAACGAAACTTCCGCTGCGGCATGTAAATTATGATTCTGACGGAGAAGTTGATTATGCCGAGTTCTGGAATTATTCGGCCGATAATCCGGTTAAGTATGAGCTTAAAGATAGTGAAGGAAAAACAATTTCTATAAAAAAAGAGATTCAGGACAATGACAGTAATATGCGGATTGAACATCTTATTTATGATTCGGAAGGAAATACCAAATTAAATATTTCTGCAAATTACGAAGGGCCTGATATAACACGTTTTACGTATTACAATTCCGAAGAGCCGGCGGACGGTGTTATTATTATGAGCAAATATGATGCCGGACAAAAAGTGGAAGAAACCGTGTATTCTTCCGATTATAAAGTAAAAAATGTTTATGAATCCTCATATCAGGACGGAAAGCGTGCAAAAATCAAAATTTTTGACAATGAACGCAAAGAGCTGGAAGAAATTCTGTCAGAATAAGAAGTAGGGATATTCAGGAGTTTCAACTTTTTTGGGTCTGGTAAATTTATCCATAATCATACCGGCAGCACCGACTGCTAATCCTGTTGCGGCGGCGTGGCCGATATAGGTTAAAAGAGCTTTTCCGTACAACTTTTTCATGTTTTTAATCAGTGAATCTGCAAGCCCTGTCTTTTTTGCAAGTTTTAGTCCTTTGTAACTTGCCATTCCTTCTTCAAAAACAGTAGGAAGCATGCAGGCAAACGCAATTTTTCCGCAGTTATCTTTTACATAATCAAAACCGTTTTTTGGTGCATCTTTAGGTTTTGGTCTGGAAAATAAAGCAATTGTTCCCATCCAGCCTGCCAGAATTCTTCCCGGCCAGCGGAGTTTACTTAAGAATTTTCCTAATTTCCCTGTAATATCATTCATTGCGTGTCCGAGTTCGTGAAAACCGGCAATTGATATTTTGTCCGTATTTATTCGAATGGCTTTTTCTTTCGGGAAATATGCAGCATTTTTTCCGAGCGTGTAATCGTTCAATGTACTGCTAAATTCCATGGGAATAATTTTTACCCCTTTTTTATCAAGCCCTGAAATCTGTAGTGAGTTTAAAAAGGCGTCTTTATATAAATGGTTTCTTGCATGTTCTTTTGCAAGCTGCCTTTCAAAGGGTTTGCCAAATAACGGCAATGTTCCCAAAATCGCAGAAGATGCGGCAGACGCAATCAGAAAACCTTTGTTACTGTCGCCCGAAGTACTGGGTATATATTGATTTCCGTTATAATAATAAGAATTTACCATCCAGACACATTACCTTTAAACTACACTTTTATTTATAATAAAACAAATGACAGATGAAAATTGCGGGGTTTTAATATTTCTTAACAAAAAGGCAAGTTTCAATTATTGAGAGTTTTTATATATGTATATGGTTAGTGTGGAATTTCAAAATATTAATAATATTTATGGTGCGGGTAAGGTTCAGAAAACGGCATTATCTCCCGAGAATGCACAGGTTCAGGCCGGAAAAACTGTTTCTAAGCCTGCATTCAGGGCTGAAGCATATACATCTGCCGTTACGGTAAGAACTTCGCTTGTTACAAAGGATGAGAAGAAAAAGTATGAAGAGCTTTCTAATGAACTTCATCTTAATTACAGGAAGAAGCTGGAATTTGCTCTAAAATCGGGCTTGCTCTTAAAGAATAATTCCAATGATAAAAGCACCGTGCTTGATAATTTGTACAAAATTTTGAAAGAAGAAAGAGACCCGGGGCTGGATAAGATTAATATTCTTGAAGAATGCTTAGATATTCTTGCTAATCCTTATGTAATAACGCAGACTTGCGAAGATATTCCGGCACCGTACAAAAGGCAGGTTATCGGACTGATAACGAATTTGTCAGAGGATCCTAAAAAAATAGCGGAAGCCAAATGGGAACTTGATAATATGCATACAGGAACCTGCCCTGCCGCAAGTATTGAATTTGATTTGGCAACAAAACATACGGCTGAATTTTTCCGTATGGTTGAAGGTTTGACTTCTCCAAAACATGAAGTCGTAAAGACAATAAAAATGGACAGCTTGTCCGAAAAATCTTCTGAAGCAATTTGGCTTCTAAATAAATTTAAAACACCTCATAAGGTAAATGATTTTGATAATGCTACTGTTTTGCTTAAACCTGATGAACATGCAATAATCCGAGCACGAATACAAAATCATCATAAAGATCCCGGAGAACGCTCAATTATAGATGTATTAATGCAGTCAACATTCATGCAGTTAGGCTCGCAGCAGACTTATAATTCTCTTACCGATAAACGTGCGCCTAATACCTGGACTCAGGAGGACGGCGGATTAATTGATTTTGAAAAAACTTACGTAGAATCGGTGGTGGAAGATAAAAATACGACTTCCGTAATTTATCAAATTGTTGACGAAAACGGAAGGTTAAAAGGTTATGAAAAAGATTTCGGTACGATAAAGAAAGAACTTCTGGATACCTTGAAAATGGGACATAATATTATTATCGGATATACCTGGCCGGATCCGGAAAATGATAATAAGCTTGCAGGGCATGAAATTACTATTGTAGGATATAAAACTAATAAAGACGGTAAAGGCGTATTTATTTGTCAGGATTCCGATGACAATATCGCCGCACCTATAGAAATGACTGAGGAATATTTGCTTCCTAAAATACATCACGCAGGGCTGCCGGATTCAATCGCATCAAGAGATTTTAAATACGAAGAAAGCTGGAAGGCCGGATTAAACGAATTTCAGGAAATGAGACAGTCGGCCTGATATTAAATTCACTACTGTCCGGGATAATTTCATATAGAAAGCTAATAATATCAGTATAGGTATTATACACAAACAGAAATCCTTTAGAGACAAAAAACTAAAATATCATCCCGAGCTTGTTTCGGGATCTTACCCAAAAACAAGTATAACGCCAGGTTGGCAAGATGCTGAACCAAGTTCAGCATGACAATTTAACTTCCGCTGACAAAAGGTTTTAACTCTTCAATTCTTGATTTTGCGTATTTTAAATACTCGTCATCTGTTGTGTAGCTGGAAATAAATTGTTGATAGTATTTAAAAGCTTCTTTATAATTGTTAAGCGTATCATAATCAACGGCAAGCATGTAATTTGCAATAGGAAGCTCGTTTGAATATTTTAATACATTTTGATAATCACTTATAGCAAGTTTTGTCTGTTTCTGCTCATCATAAATTAATCCCCTGTAATAATAAGCGTAAGCATTTGTTGCTTCTTTTCTTAAAACTTCGTTAAATTTAGCAAGGGCATTTTGGTAATTACTTTTTTCATATAAGTCAATACCTTCATTTAATATAGAAAGCGAACCGTTTTGAATAACATAGGCAAGAAGTTGTTTTGCTTCCGATTGCGGATTCTTTTCAACCGCTTTCTTCAGGTAACTTTCGGCAAGAGCCCAATTTTGCTGCTCTGAATATAAATATCCTATGTAATACGGAGTGTCAGCATTGTTAGGATTTAATTGTTCCGCTTTTTTGTAATATTCAATGGCACTGTTATAATCTCCCATAGCTTGATATGCAGCGGCTATACCAAGAGTTGAATCTTCCGTAGCGGGTGTTATTGCAAGATATTGCTGAATGGCTTGCTGATAATTTTTGTTTTCATAACTTTGAGAAGCGGCGGCCAGTTTCGAATTTGTGGAATCATTCTGAACACTCTGCAGAGTTTTCAAAACAAGGTTATTTGCCGGAAATTTTGTTTTTGCGGTGTTCAAAACGCTTACGGCATTATTGTAATCATTTTTTGCGGCGTAACATATTGCAAGGTTAACGTAAGCATCAGCTTTTGCGGAATCTTTTTCAATAGCTGCCTTATACGCTTCAATTGCATCATCAGTTTTGTTTTCTTGATGAAGTTTGTATGCATAATCATAAATCTCATTTGCACTTCCGTTTTTTTCAAGGAATGCAATATATTCGGCAGGTGATAAAGTATTTTTCATAACGTCGCCGATTTCTGCTTTAGCTCCCGCATTATTAGGGTCTATAGACAGAATCTTTTTATATAATTCAAGTGCTGTTTTATTGTCTCCCATTTCTTTGAAAACTTGGGCTTTATATAAAAGTGCCTGAGTATTATTCGGATACAATGTTAAAACTGAGTCATATGATTGAATGGCCTTTTGATATTCCTTTCTCTGCTGGAATAAAGTTCCGACATTTAATCTGGTTGTAACGTTTGAAGGATTTAGTTTTTCAGCTTTGCCGTAGTAGCTGAGTGCGGTTTCAAAATCGCCCTGAGCTTGTTTTATAGCCCCGATATTTGCGTTTAATTCCGCATCGGACGGAGTTACGGCAAGTTTTTTGAGATAAATTCTCTCTAATGCATACAGAATTTCCATATCGCCTTTTGCATTAGCTAAAGCTTCATTGTATTGCGCAACCGCTTCATCGTATCTTCCCAGCTTGTCCAGGGTTCTGGCATATTTCATTCTAAGATTTCCGTCAGTCGGTTTTATTTCCAGTGCGGTTTTATAATAGTCTGCAGAACGCGGTTCATTTCCCAATACTTTTAGAATATCTGCAATTTGTTCATTGGCATTGCCGGATAGCTTCTCATTTTCAGCCGCTTTAGAAAACTCAAATGCAGCGGCGGAGAAGTTCGCGGCAGCCCGAAGTTCTTCCGCTTTTTTGTACCTTGCGCCTGATGTGGTGTCAAAACTTATAACCTTAAGGCATTGATTAAGATTTTCCGCTGCAGAGGTTATCATGCCTGCAGAATTTTGGATTGTTTGATCTTTGTTCGGGAAAATTCTAAGATAAAAAAGGGCGCTTCTAAAATCATTTGCTGCTTTTTCATAATTTTTTTCCTGATTTGCATAATAAGTTGCTCTTGCAAGATAAGAGTTGATAATGCCTATTCTTGCAGAATTATCAAGGAAATTTATTCTCAGTGCCTTTCGAAATTCAACAATAGCCGAGGAATATTGATTCTGCATCAAATAATTTTGCGCAGCGTCATAATGCTGAGCGAAAGCTCCGGGTGATGCAGCTTCTGCTCCCGGTATGCATAAAAAAGTACTGATTACTAAACAACAAATTGTCCCTAAAAATTTTCTCTTCATCATAACAATATATTACTATAACATTTTTTTAAAGTGAATAAGTGAATACGGCAATGGTAAATTTTGTCAAATTGTAAATTTTTGTAAAATTTTATGTCCATGACATATCATGATTTGAAAATTTATAGTAGCATGCCATGTATCAACTATCCCCAAATCTCCTCCCAAAATTATTAGAGAAAACTTACACTGACTCAAATATCTGAGTCAGTTTTATTTTTTAATTCCAGGATAATTTTTTGGACAATGATACTGCTAAACATGCTTAACCTAAAAGTTCAGTCAAAATAGCAGCATTTTCTTCTGCTTTCAAGTTATTAGAAATTTTATTACGTTTTATATAAACTCTCAAAGCTTCTCTGATTAATTCACTTCTTGTTCTTTGTTCAGAACTGGCTACACTGTCTACTTTATTCAAAAAATCATTAGACATTGATATTAATACTCTTGCCATATTCCCTCCTTTCTACAAGGCGGAGTAATCAGGTGCTGATATTACAGAATAATTACCCCTATAATGATACTTTATTATATCATACAAATAATTTATTACAAGAGTATATCTGTTTTATATTAACAAATATTTAAAACTTTTAACATTTCTTTACACAAAAAGCAACTTTTCTCAGATTATTTACTTTATATATATAAGAGTATAAAATAAGAGGATTATTAAATGTTTCCATTTCATTATTCATCATTAAATTATGAATTAGCACAGAGCACCCCGAGCGGTTCTTTGAATATTTTATGGAATCAATTGAACCAAAAATCAATTGCTAATTCTATGATGTATATGACACCGACATTTGATTTTAATATCGGATATGAATATCCTGAATTCGGAATGTATGGAAATAATTTGTTAAATCCGATACTGGCTGTTCAGCAGACTCTTCAGGCTTTTCAGAACGGAAGCTGGATGAACGGTATGAATAGCTGGTTTAACAATAACTGGCAAATGCCGTGGAATATGCCTTGGCAAAACACTCCGGGCAGCTCTGCCGGTGAAAATGCAGAATATGATGCTTTGAAGGCTTTAATTACAAAATATAAGGAAATTGGTACAAAAAGCAGTTTAATTAAACCGGAACTTCTAGATAAAATTAATGAAGCTTTAAACAAATCCGGTAAGCCGGAAGAAAAATTAGCAGCTTTAAAAGAAGTTTATAAACAATTAAATAAAAACTTGCTTGCAAAAGCTTTATTAGACTTGCCTGAATACAAAGATGCTTTAGAAGCTGCAGGATATAAGTTTAACGGAACAAATAAAGATAATGATAAACAACTTAACAGTGATTTAAACAGTGTTGATAATGAAATTAAGAGCGGAAAAGCTGATAAACTTGTTTTAGCCGTACCGAGTGAATCTGAGTCTCAAATACTGAGAGTAATAAGTTACTGGAATGACAAGCATACCACTAATGAAAACAGAGGAATTATTCGTCTTGTTGCAAATAATTTACCTGCATCAGATTCTGAACAAGAAACTCATAAGACAGCAATTAACAACCTTGCAATGTCTTTAATAAACAAGGCAGATAATTTAAAAGCGGAAGTTGAAGGAGAATTTTCAAAACTTGATGCTGCGAAAGAAGAAGTATCAGAAGCATTAACAAATGCTAATAAAGAATTTACAAAAGATAATTTGATGGAATTAGCAGACAAATTTGATACTTTGTACGCAATGCTCAGAATGATGGAAGCAGAAAAAATCAAAAACAGTATAAAAACTAAATACAGCTTCTTGAACGACATTTCTTCTACAGACAGAAATATTGTAGATGACAATTTAGTTATTGAAAATACAAAGGCCGATTTGAAAAATGAAGGCATAAATATTGATGAAATAGAAGTAGATGAAATTCATGAAGAAGGCGACGAAGGCACTGTTGATATTGATGAGATAGCAGAAACCGCAGAAGAAAAAGTTAACGCTCTGGTTGAAGAAAATAAACTTAAAGAAACTGACAAAGAGGGCGTTTATGCATCAAAAACTGAGTCCAAATATGAACCTGCAAAGTTATACATGATAAAAGACGGTAAACTTGTAGAGCTTAAGGGTGCAAAAAATATTGATAAAGACGGCAAATGTACAATGACAGACGGTACAGTCAAAGAATTAAAAGATGTTGAAACTGCAGAAGTTACAGCGCAAAACATAATTGATTATAATAATACATTAGAAAGAGTTAATAATCTTGTTTCTAAAGATACTCTTGTAAAAGTGAGAACAACACTAAACGGTCAGACTCTTTACAGCAGCAAGGGTAAAAATAAGGACGATCAATACCAGTACTTCATCGTCAGAAATAATGAGTTAAAGAGAATTGTATGCGATTATGTTATAGGCGAATACATAATAAGAGACGATCGTACAATGCAATTTGAAGAGTTAACCGACTCTGATTTCGCGGCAGTGAAGGATTCCGAAATCTTAACAGAAGATGCAGCGGCAGTTGAAGCCCGTAGGCAAAACGAAGAACAAGAAAAATTAGAAAAAATGTTCAACAAAAAACTCAAAGCTCCGCATAAAGATGAGGACGGATATGAACTTGGCAGAAAAATTGTTGATGATCTTGAATGGGTTACAACCGGTACTGAATGGAGAAATGCCGTATCAAATATTTATAGTATAACTGAGGATAATGTATACAGTGTTATACTTGGATATAAAGAGGACAAAAATATCGGAGCAGATAATATTATTAGACAGATTTTAACGGAAAACGGCAGAGAGGACGGAGTTAAAATGGATTTAATAATCCATATAGTGGATAAGGTTCTTGCATATGGTGAAAAATATGGCAGCTACAGCCCGGCTTCGTTCAAAGAATTGTATGAATTAAGAAAGACGTTGAAAACTGAAACTATAATAAATACAGCTACTGCAGAAAAAATAGATGATTGCATATTAAATATGTTTGCTTTCTAATAACGATAACAACAGATGTGAGTTTGGTACATACAAAAATTGCCGGAGAGTCATCCGGCTTTTTTTATATTAAGAGTGGTTTTAGATATCTTTAATAACTGGAATATGTTTTTTTAAGAATTTCAGCCCAGCACCTGTGTAAGTTGTAATAATCATGGTTAAGACGAAATAGAGATAAGTATTTTGTACCGGATTAAAAATCCAATAGATGTTATGTAAGTTTCTTTCGCTTATCGGGATGCCGTTTATTTTAAATATTGCAGCCGTAATCAGATACATAACAAAGAGGTGGTTAGCCATAATATGGTAAGTATTTTCTCCGATAAGTTTAATAAATTTAATATCTTTGAGATAGTTATATGTAACTTCAATAAAGAATAGTGAGAACCAAATTCCGGTGATGCTTGTAAGAACGGGAACAACAATCTGACTGTCAAATCTTGCCCAAACAAGTACATAGCTTAGTCCGATACCGTGCTGCGGGTCAAAATCTCTGTTAAAATGCCAAAGTATTGCTTGCAGACAAATAACGATTGCAAGAATTTTTGGTGTAAATATGTTATAATTCCCGTGGATTTTTTTGACGTAAAAATTCCCCAGATATACGAAAAACAGTGAAAACATTGTTCTTATAATAAGTAAAAATATCGGAGTAAGCGGAAAGGCTTTTGACAGCGGAATAGCTGCAAAGCCCATGATTGTGTATATGATTAGTTTACTTTTGGCGCTAAAATGCCGCAATTGTCTTTCAAGAAACAGGAATGTAATCATGGTAATAAATAACTGTGTAACGAACCACATCGGGCAGGATAAATCAAATTGGTGTCCGTTAAGGAAAGGTGTTATAAAGAAGTTTTTCCAGCTCAATTCCATTCCCCAGAATTTTCCGGTAAGCTTGTCAATAATAATTGTTACGATTGCGTAGAAAGCTGAGTAGATAAAATACAGAACAAGCAGACTTTTAATTCTGCGTTTTATAAAATCAGCGATGTTATCGAGGTACTTATCTTTGAAAAGCATACCTGATATAAAAAAGAACAGTGCCAGCTGAAACGAATATGGCGGGAACATATCAAAGAATCTGAATTCCAGATGTCCTGATACTACAAGAGTTATCGCCAGAGCTTTCAGAATATTTATTTTGTCGGAAAAAACTTTATCCATGTTAAGTATTATATTTCAAACAAAGTCTTAATAAAATTTTTACTGGAAAAGCAAAAATTCCTGTGATATTATAGTCACAATTGAGAGGGACAAGGAGAATGAATACAGCCGAATATTTAGTAAAGAGATTAGAAGAGCTTGGTGTAAACGACTTTTTCGGGCTACCGGGAGATTACAATTTTAATATATTATATGCGATAGAGAATAATCCTCAAACCCGTTGGATAGGGTGTACAAATGAGTTAAATGCGGGTTATGCGGCGGACGGATACGCGAGATTGCGAGGTTTTGGCGCTATTGTAACTACATACGGAGTAGGAGAATTAAGCGCGATTAATGCAATAGCTGGGAGCATGGCGGAGAATGTTCCCGTAATAAGTATAGTAGGCGTACCTGCGACAAAGACTATAGAGAATAAAGTTTGTGTTCACCACAATTTTCAGGACGTAAATTATTATGCGTGCTATGAAGCGCACAAACCTTTGACGGCTGCTTATGCGTACTTAACACGTGATAATGCAAAGATAGAAATTGACAGGGTATTAAAGACTTTTGTCAGAGAGAGAAAGCCCGTGTATATTGCGATTCCGATAGATATTGCAAAGATGGAGATATCGGACAAAGTTGTTTCATACGATTGGAGCAGCGATTCGGATACATTGAAACTTGTTTCCGGAAAAATTGCCGCCAAAATCAATAATTCGAAGAAACCGGTCATTTTGGGCGATGTTTTGGTAAAGCGTTATGATGCACGAATTGAGTATAAGGAATTTGTATCAAAAGCTAAGATTCCTGTAACAAATTTTTTAATGGGCACAAATTTAATAGATATGGATTATGATTTATACCTTGGCGGCTATTATGCACAGTTTGGAAATTCAGAGGCTGCAAAGTATGTTAATGAAACTGATTGTATGATAGCGGTAGGGCCGGTTTATACGGATTTAAATTCTTTTGGTTTCAATTTGCCGTACAAATTAAACGACCATATTGCGATATACGGAACTTATACTTACGTGGAGGGTGTAAGGTACGATAATGTTAAGATGAGTGATGTGTTGGAATCTGTTACGGCACTGGTGGATTCAAAGGATATGAGTATAACAAAACCGCGTATAGGGTATGAGCGGGCTCATATTTCTGCGGGAAAATTGACGAGTGAATATATTTACGCACGGCTTCAGGAGTTTGTAAAGGACAATGATATAGTCATAGCTGAAACCGGAATAGTTCCTCATGGGGTTGCGCCTATGAAATTTCCTCACAATGCTGAGCTGCAGACTCAAACCTTGTGGGGTTCTATCGGCTGGGCAACACCTGCCGCTTTGGGTGTATGCTTGGCAAAACCTAATTCAAGAGTAATTTTAATAACGGGAGAGGGCTCTCACCAGTTAACGGCAATGGAGATAGGCAATATGCTTCGCCGCGGAGTAAAACCTGTAATTATAGTAATTAATAATAAGGGATACACGATTGAGCGAATTCTTTCGGACTCACCGGAGGATTGTTTTAATGACATTATGCAGATGAATTATTCAAAATTTGCACGGGTTTTTGAGGGAGATGTATGGTCTGCAAAAGTAACTACGGCGGATGATTTGGATAAAGCACTAAAAGTTACCCAGATAATGAATAAGATGTGTTATATAGAAGTTTGTATTGAAGCGATGGACATGCCAAAACTTACTCAGGATTTAATAGCAAGTTTTAGGAATGCAAAATCAGAAGTTCCCCCTGCTCAGGAAGAGGAGTGTGAGGATAAGAGTTCCGGTTTTGGGGAAGATAACGGCTCTTGTGCATTTGAAACAGTTGTGCATAAGGGGTTTTCGGAGGGAATATGAGTAAATTATACGTAATATCCGGCTCTTCCGGTGTGGGAAAAGGCACTGTAATTAAGGAACTTTTGAAAAAATATCCGGATTTTAAGTTATCTGTTTCGTGTACAACACGTGCTAAGCGTGATGGTGAGATAGAGGGGGTAAATTACTATTATTTAAGTGAAGAAGAATTTAAGCGGCTTGCTGCAGCGGGAGAATTTTTGGAGTGGGCCGAATTTTCAGGGAATTTGTACGGTACAAAGAAAAGTTTTGTGGAAGAGTGCTTGAACAAAGGCAATAATCTTATATTAGAGATTGATACAAAAGGGGCCTTGAATGTAAAGCGTATGATGCCAGAAGCTGTACTTATATTTATAGCGCCTCCGTCATTGGAGGAGCTGGAAGCCAGATTAAGGGGGCGTCATACAGAAACAGAGGACGCGATTCAGCGGCGGCTTGCATCAATAAAGCTGGAAATGGAAAATTCAAAACAATTTGATTATGTAGTGGTTAATGATACTGTTGACAGGGCGCTGTTTTCTCTTGAAAACTGCATGTTTTCATAGTGCAGAGCGGGGGAGGGGTAAATGAATTAGTTTAGTGACTAAGTGATTAAGTGACTGAGTGACTAAGTGGGTAAATGTATTGGGCTGACAGCTTAACTCCCTCCCTAAAAGAGGGAGCGGATTTTCGGTAGGGCGGAGCGAAGCGAGCCCGTAAGGTGTCGGGAAGCTGGGAACTTTCCGACACCCC
>CALUVJ010000028.1 GCA_944324195.1 Candidatus Gastranaerophilales bacterium | reverse complement strand
TCTATACGTTTTAATTCATCTTTAATATAAATAGAACCATAGTTTGTTAAGTCTAATTGCGTCCAGTTACCGGATTCCGGATAAAGAGTTAAGATAATCGCACCGGAACCTGATGTTCTGCTGATAGCCGTAACACCCGTTCTCTGAACATCTTCCGGCAGTTGGGATTGAACCTGCTGGATTCTGTTTTGAACGTTCATCAGGTTAATGTTTTTATCAGAGCCGACTTTAAAGTACAAAGTAAGTGAATAACTTCCGTCATAAGAGGTAGAAGTCATATAAGTCATATCTTCAACACCGTTGAGTTTATTTTCAAGAACAGTTGCAACGGAGGATTCAATAACCTCAGCACTCGCTCCCTGATAGTTTGCAGAAACTCTTACCTGCGGCGGAGTTACGTCAGGATAGCTTTCCTGCTTAAGGCTTATCATTGAGATAAAACCCATTATCACAATACACACTGATATTACCAGTGCAAATCTCGGCTTTCTTATGAAGAAAAACAGTTTTTCTTTATCAAAAATCTTTTTCATTATTGTTCACTCTGATTCGTTATTGTTTTTAACTTTTGCCCTTCCTGAGAAACGTTCTGGATACCGGATACAACTATTACATCAGACATTTCAAGCCCTTTTTCGACTACCCAGTTATTATTTATATCATCAGAAACTTCGATATTTTTCCTTACGGCTTTATTATCTTTATCAACTGCCCAAACATAATATCCGCTCATAGCGTCACCTTTGGTACAAGCCTGCGGCACTGTCATATATTCAACAAGCTTAGGTGCAATAAGTTTAACCTTCATGTAACCTCCAGGAACAAGCCAGCCCTTTGAATTGTCAAATGTTGCACGCATGCTTACAGAACCGGAATTCTGATCGATTTTATTGTCTACAAAATTAATTTTGCCAATCTCATCATACCAGTCACCGTCGCTAAATTGGACTTTTACCTGTACATCTTTAAATTTGTCGCTTGCTCTTAAAAGTTTTACAAAGTCATCACTCTTTAAGCTGAAAGAAACATAAACAGGCGAAACACTTGCAACATTAACCAGAGAGCCTGAAGAAGCGGTTACATAGTTTCCTTCCGTTATATTAACTTTGCCGATTCTGCCGTCTATCGGCGACTTAATTGTTGTATAGCTAAGATTTACCTTAGAAAGCTCCAGCTGCTGCTTTGCAGCATCCAGTAAAGCTTTGTTCTGGTTTCTGGTAGCAAGGCTCTGGTCAACATCAGATCTGCTTATCAAATCTTCTTTAACAAGTGCATTTGCCCTGTCTAATTCCTGTTGGGCATTGGTGTAAAGCGCCTGATACTGATTGACTGAAGCCATTGAGTTATTTACGGAAAGCTGGTATTCTTTCGGGTCTATCTGGAACAAAACCTGACCTTCTTTTACAAAATCACCTTCGTTAAAATATTTTTTAAGCAAAAAACCGGAAACACGAGCTATAACATCAATTGAATATTTAGCTTCAACTCTTCCGGTTGCTTCTGCAGAAACGTTAATTTTTTCAACGTGAGGATTATCAACAACTACCTCTTTAGGCATACTTAAAGCCCGTCTCTGAATTACACCGGCAATAAGTCCCGCAGTTTTATTGTATATAATAGGAACTATTATTATAAGCAGAATAATAACCCCGATTTGCTTACGCGAAAGTTTTATTTTCATACCTCTCTCCAATTTTGATATTATTGTAGAATATTCTACAACAATACTAAAATATTAACCTGTTATTGTCAATAAGCACTAGTTATTATCAATCATATACGGTATAAATTACTTTAAACCGGCAAAGATAGTAACTTATACTGCGTATTCTCTCTGTTTTGCCTGATTCATAGGATTCCAGTTGTCATCAAGGTTATGTTTTATAAGTTTTTTATAGTGTTCTTCCTTGTAATCCAGCATATTCAGTTGGTTTTTTAACTCTTCCATCTGTTTCAAAGCTTTTTCTTTAGTAGCTTTTATAATTTCGTACCTTTCAGGAATAGTGGAATCGCCGACTATACACAAGTCAATATATCTCTTAACAAGCTTGCTTTCCGTTCCGACAGAACGAAGGCATTTTACAATTCTTACCCAGTTTAAATCATCATCAGAAAACATTCTGATATTATTCCTGTCACGCGTAATAAAAGGGAAGAAACCGCTTTTAGCCCAGAAACGAAGAGTATGTTCCGAAATGTCCATTTTCTCCGCCACTTCTTTTACAGTATACATACATTCCCTCCTTTCACCTTCTGTTATCAATTTAGCATAAATAACACCAATATACCAGATGTTATGAATAAACAAACGGCGGGCCGTTTTTGATTTCAAAAAGTATATTGTCGGCAATAATTTTTAACTCTTCATCAGATTTTCCGTTCTCTTTTTGTTTGAAAAATTCGTCGCATAAAGGCTCAATTGCCGATTCTTTTTTAGCTTTAAAGTTGCGAAGTTCGGTTGAAACAAGCCTGTTTTGAAGATCCAATTCAATTTTTGCATTATATTTTTTTACCTGAACTTCTTTTACCGCTTCCGCGGCAGCCTTGCCGCCATAGGCAAGTGCTGAAATTCCTGCAATCCCGAAGAACAAATTCTTGAACTGAGGATTTTTGGGATTCATAAGCCAATCATAGAAAAATGAAAGATAATCATTTACGTGCGAAAAATATGTAATTTTGTTTCTGCCGCTTCCGCCCATCATTGGATTAACCTTCTCTGTTGCCTGATTCATGCTGTCAAGAAGCCTGTTTAAATATTCTGCCTTCTCTTCCTGCGGTAAATTCAAACGTTCCACAACCTCTTTAACTTCATCGGGTCTTGCATAAACCGATTCAAGAAGGTTTTCTATAAGGAGTTTATAAGCATCTTTGCCGGTTAAAATTTCACCGTTATGTCCCTGAAGTTCGTTTATCGGTTTACCTTGATTAAAGTCATTTATCACATTTTCAAGCCCTTTTCTCGTATTTTTAAGCCCTTTAGATATAAATTCATCGCTTTTTCTGATGTTTTTAAAAGCCCAGTAGCCGAGCCCGAGAATTGTAAGCAAAGTTACTCCGCCTGCAATCAAAAGAGAATTATTTTCGTTATTTTTTTCTGTTTTTTTCTTACTTTTAAAAGAAGGATTATTGTTATTATCTGCAAGTTCCTGAGTAAATATTTTTGCTTTAGAGGAGAGCATACTTCTGATAATCTGAATTTTTCCGGAAAATGACTGGGTTTCTACTGCAATTAAATTTTCCTGCAAATTCTTCTGAATATCGGCCTCCTGCTTTTTAACCCAGACTTCCTTAAACCCGTCAATAAAAATTTTACCCATAAAAGCCATTGAGCCGAGAGTGATCACGCCGAGCGATGCTAAAATTGTTTTTCTGCTCGGGGATTGAATCATACTGAAAATACTCTGGTGAATTTCATCGTTTATGCAGTGGTTTCTGGTAATACCCGGAAGTAAATACTCTTTTGAACTTTCCAATCTGCCTTTAGAAAATTTTTTCATCATTGCCGTAAAGCCGCATAAAAGAGCCATTACACCTATTGTTGCACCGCATAAAGGCAGAAGCGGATTACCTTTTCTTTCTTCCCGTTCATAAACTCTTTCAGGCATATCAATATTTGAATTAGAAATAACCAAAGTGTCATAAGTTTCACCGAGCGGAGGAAGGAAAGGTGCAGATTTCGGTCCGTCAAGCAAAGGATCTTTGACAAACGTGTTTACAATAACACCTTCTTTAACATAGGTGTCATTTTTTATTTGTGTTTTTGTCATATTCTTCTGGTGTCTTGAAGATTCAAGATCCTGATTGACTTTCGGTATCATCTTTTTTCTTTCTGCGAGTGATTTTGTGTAGTATGGTTTTTAAATTAAAGATTTTTTTATCTTCATCAATTTTTGTGTCATCGTCTTTTGTGTTATTTCGTTTGAAAATCTTAAAAAGTCCTTCAAATTTTGACTTGATACTGCTTACAAGTTCGGAAATTTTCTTTTCTACAAAGGCTTTAGCTTCTCCGAATAAAGCATTGAGTTTGTCCTGAATATCGACCAGCTTTTGTTTGAATTGAGATAGTTTGTCTGCAATATTGGAAATTACATTCAGGACGGAAGTTATACTTTTGGTTATAACATTATTTATCCCTATAACGATATTACTAATTGTATACGCAACAGATTTTAAAATAAAGCTATTTGAATTTTGATTCACAAATTCAATCATTTTTTGAGCCATTTTTTCAAGGTTTTGTTGAAACTGCAAAATCTGTTGAGCGTGGTTGAGAAGATTTTTTTCGTGAGCTTCAATCCTTTGTTCTCTGGCTCTCATCATTGCGCCAATCATTGCGCATTGATGATAACTCCATTCACCTGCTTTTTGCGGACGCTCGCCCATTCTTGTGCTCCCGCCTCCGCCCATTCCCGAACAAATGGGACATGCCCCAGGCGACATTCCATGCGGGCAGGTTCCTGTATTAACTTTTGTACCTGTACTTACTCCGGTCAATAAAAAACTTCCTTTGCTGCTTTTTCCCAATATTATAGTGTTATTTTGAAGATAAATATTTTGTCATGCTGAACTAGTTTCAGCATCTTTGATGTCTGCCTTCTGGCAAAATCCCAAAACTGGTTCGGGATGACATTTGGATGGTTGATGCCGCAACAAAAGAAAGTCTATTTCAATACTGTGACTCGCAGTTTGAAAAAATCTAACGCAATCCTCACCCGAATTTCTAAATTCGCTCCGCTTATTAAGAAATTCTTCCCTCTCCGCCTTTCGCTGACGCTCCCCGGAGAGGAGAAATGCATTCTTGTAGTACTCCGGCTTTCACGGTTGCGGCACAGTCACGGATTTCCACCGTAGTTTCCTCGTATTCAGTTTTCTTTATCGTATGATAAGGGTAAATTATTGTCAAAATAATTTTTATTTAATACAATAGTGTAGTTATGCTAGTCAGAAGTTTTTATATAAAAGACATTGCAAATATTGCAGGGCCTATTATTCTGGGGAATTTGGGCTTCATTTTAATAGGTGTAGGAGACGTAATCGTTGCGGGAAGGTATTCAACAGACACGCTTGCGGCAGTTAGTCTTGCAACTGCAATTATAAATTGTATTATGATTTTCGGAATCGGAATTTTAGGCAGCACCTCCGCAATTCTTTCAAATTACCGCGGGGCGGGAAAGGAAGCGGAAAAATATTTTTATCCGTCACTAAAATTCGCCTCGATTCTGTCAGTTATAATGTCATTTGCAATAGCAGCGTTTATTCCGCTTATTGATAAATTCGGGTTTGAGGCAAAACTTGTGCCTTTAATTAAGGACTATTTCTGGATAACGGCGTTTTCGGTTTTCGGCGCTTATATTCACTGTGTTGTAAAAGAATTTTTGCAGGCGTTTGAAATAGTTGTTTTTCCGAATATTCTGACAGTTATTTGTATCTTCGTAAACCTAGGTTTAAACGTTATTCTGGCTTTCGGCCGGGGAATAATTCCGGAGATGGGAACGGCGGGGCTTGCGCTTGCAAGTTTGATTACAAGATATATTATGGGAATCGTGCTTTTGATTTACTGCTATAAAAAAGTAAACATAAAACATCACAAGGACAAAAATTATTACAAAGATATGCTGAGAGTCGGCGTCCCTGCGTCGCTTGCGGTTATGATAGAATTTATCGGATTTAATGCTATTACAATAATCTTGGGCAGAATTTCTGGAATTTACGCTGCAGCGCAGAACATTGTTTGCACACTCACAAGCGTTTCGTTTATGGTTCCGCTTGCAATTTCAAACGCTACGGCAGTTAAAGTAGGGTTTGCAAACGGGGCAAAGTATTTTAAATCACTCAAAACTTATGCCTGCACGGGAATTGCAATGTGTGTTGCTTTTATGGCTTGTTCTGCAATAGTTGTAGGAATTTTTCCTGAATTTTTATTGAGTTTGTTTACGAAAGATGCGGAACTTGTAAAAGTTTGTATACCTGTTGTTTATATGTTGTGCGCTTTTCAAGTCTTTGACGGCTTGCAGGTTGCGCTTGCTGGTGTATTTAAGGGGATAAAACAAACGGGAGTTGTTATGCTCTCCAATTTTATTGCCTACTGGCTTGTCTCAATTCCGCTCGGATGCTATTTTGGTCTGAAATTAAAATTAAATCTTTTAGGTTTTTGGTACAGTCTTGGTGTTTCTGCCGTTGTTTTGTGTACAATAATGTTAGTGACACTTATTAAAAAATTCAAAACGGAGTACAGAGAAACATCATGCCGCACTTCTTTATAAATGGGGGGGTAAATCAAGGGGTAAATCCGGGGGTAAATTCCGGAGGTAATAAGGAAGAGAATCCCAACATAATTCAGCCGCCTCTGATTACAATAAAAGATACCGATAATTACCGCCATATCGCACGCTCGCTGAGGGCTAGGGCAGGTGAAAAGCTTCTGCTTATTGACGATAAGCAGATTCAATACGAAACTGTGATAAAAGAGATTAACTCAAAAGAAATCATTTGCGAGATTCAAAAATCTTATCCGTCTAAAAGAGATCTGGATTTTGATTTGTATTTAGCGCAGAGTCCTCTGAGGAGTGATTCGCAGCTTACGATTATGGAAAAAGCAACGGAGCTTGGAATAAGGGAGGTTTTTCCGGTTGCAACGGACAACTGCGCTTTAAAGGTCGACAAGCACGAAAAGTGGCAGCGGGTTATGTATGAAGCTTCCAAACAGTGCGAAAGGGCGAAAATCCCGACCTGCCACGAACTCTCCACGCTGCCTGAGGTTTTGGATAAAGATTTTGACAGGATTATAGTTTTTGCAGAGCGCTCTACGGAAAAAAGTTTAAAGCAGTATTTAAGAGAAAATCCTATCAAAAAAGGCGAAAAGTTTCTTGTAATTATAGGACCGGAAGGCGGATTTTCGGATAGGGAATTTCAATATTTCAGAGAGAAAAATCTGCCGTTGATAAGTCTCGGGGATTTGATTTTAAAAGCAGATACCGCTGTTATTACCGCACTTGGAGATATTATTTATGAATATCAGGGATGAAATTTTATCAAAAATCCACGACGGGTATCTGGTCGGAGGCGCAATCCGTGATGCTTTGCTCGGCAAAACCACAACAGACAAGGACATTGCGGTCAAAGATGCGGAAATTTTTGCAAGAAAACTGGCGGAAGATTTTAACGGGACTTTTATTACTCTTGATTCCGAAAACGAAATCTACCGTGTAGTTTTAGAGGATAAAATAAATTTCTTCGACATCTCTGAACTTCAGGGAGAAACGATTGAAGAGGATTTAAAAAGACGTGATTTTACGATAAACGCCATAGCGTATGACCTTAAAACGGATGAAATCATTGATATTACAGGCGGAAGAGATGACTTAAAAAACGGAATATTAAGGCATATTAGTGAAAAAAACTTTGAGGAAGATCCGCTAAGAATCCTTAGAGCTTTCCGGTTTGCCGCAACTACCGGCTTCAAAATGACTCCTGAATTGGAAGAAGCAATTAAAAAACACTTGCCGCTTGCGCTCAATCCCGCGCCGGAGCGGATTCATTATGAGATTATGAAACTCTTCGGGGGTGATTACACCTCTCAAACTCTCTTAAAAATGGATGATTTCGGACTTCTTGAAAAGATTTTTCCCTGCATAATTGATATGAAGAAAGTTCCGCCAAATACCCACCACCATTTGGATTTGTTCCATCACGCCGTAGAAACCGTGAGACAAATTGAAATCCAGTACGCAAATGCGGATGAAGAAATAAAAGAACACTTAGACAAAATTGATTTTGGCGGATTCCCGCGGATAAATCATCTCAAACTTGCAGGATTTTTGCACGATATCGGCAAGTTTTTCACCTGGACAATAGAAGGGGGAAAATGTGACAAGTTTGAATGTTTGTACAATAAGCCTGAATGCGTCTCATGTAACGCCCGCCACAGGTTTATCAAGCACGATGATACAGGCTCAAAAATGGTTGTTCCTTTATTAAAAGACCTGAAATTTTCCAAAAAACAAATTGAATACATTTCCTGCATGATAAAAAATCATATTTATCCTTCCGGCGTGCTGGCTGCACCGGATTTTAACGAAAAAGTCAAAATGCGCTATATCAGAAAAATGGAAGATAATGTTATAGATAACATTATCCTTGCCCGTGCCGACAGACTTTCTGCAAGAGGGGTTGATGTGACAGACGAGATGATAAAAAACAACCTCAACGGGCTGGAAGTTTTGCTAAACTTTTATTTGGAAAAGCGTGAATCGCTGGAACCTTTGCCAAAACTGCTTGACGGAAATGAAATTATGAGTATACTAAATATACAACCGTCACCGCTGCTCGGGAAAATAGTTAATGCTCTCTTTGAAGCCCAGCTAAACGGGGATATTGCCGACAAAAATCAGGCAGTGGCGTTTATAAAGGATTTCTATAATGCAAATATTTAACATCACTTTTCAAGGCAAACCAAATAATTATGCCAAAATCGATAATTTTCTCTCGCGTTCTGCGCAGCCGCAAAAAGATGATTTTAAGTGGCTTAAAGAACAAGGAGTTACGGATATCATAAATTTTAGAACAATGACCGTTTCCGGCCTGAATTTTTCCGAAAAAGATACCGTAGAAGCTCTCGGGATGAAATACCACAATATTCCGACAGTTTCTGCCAAACCGGAAGAGAGCGGGATAATAAAATTTCTAAACCTCATCAAAAACATTCGCCAAAATAACGGCAAAGCTCATATTCACTGCAAAGCAGGAGCCGACAGGACAGGAATGTACTCTTTTGTTTACAAGAATCTTAAAGGTATCGGTTCAAAAGAAGAAAACGAGCAAGAATGGATTCAAAGAGGACATAATACCAAAAGATATCCAAATATGATAAAGTGGACGGAAGATTTCCTGAATAAGTTAACAAAAAAATAGAACCGCAAGTATTATTTGCAGTTCTATTTTTTATAATTACTTTACTACTCAGCAGCAGCTTCTTCAGCCGGTGCTTCCGCAGCAGCTTCAGCTTCGGCCTTTGCTGCTTCTTCTGCTGTTTTTTTAGCTTCTTCTTCAGCAGCTTTCTTTGCCTGAGCTTTCTTTGATAATTTAACAACTTCTGATTTTTTGTAGTTCAAAGTACCATCATCGTTGCAATTTGTAATCAAATACTTAACTGTATCAGTAGGCTGAGCACCTTTAGAAATCCAAGCAAGAGCGCTTTCTTTGTTAAGCTTCATTTCTTTTGTCTTAGGATTGTAGTGACCTAATTCTTCAATAGGTTTACCTTCTCTTTTTGTAGTAGAGTTGATAACAATTATTCTGTAAGTTGGAGCTTTTTTAGCGCCTAATCTTTTTAATCTGATTTTTAACATATTTATATTCCTTCTTTAATTTTTAAGAGATGCTAACTTGACTATTCACACCCCTTTAATAATACTCCTAAGAATCAAGCCGCTATTCTTAGACCGGACAGATTCAAGAGGATATAATCCATCCAATTATAAATAACCACAAACAAACACAACAATCAAGGGGGGGGGGGTAAATGTATTGGGTTGGTGAATAGTGAATAGTGAGTAGTGAGTAGTGAATAGTGGTTAAGATTGGGTTGGCCGGTCTCTTCCCCTCACCCCTTGCTGGAGAGCGGATTTTCGGCAGGGTGAAGCGGAGCGTAACCCGTAAGGTGTCGAAAAGTTGGGAACTTTTCAACACCCCGAATAATCCAAGACAGGGTTAGGGTGAGGAGTAAATATTTTCCCTGTCACTGCGAGAAAATCTTTGATTTTCGCGGCAGTCCACTTTTTTACTTTGACTTATCGGGTGACATTGGTTACGATTTCTCGCCTATTTTGTTTTCCCCGGTCACCCTCTGCTGACATTACTACAAGCTGGTTGCACTGCAATTGGATTGCTTCGCTGCGCTCGCAATGACAATCACATAATCACCGCTTCATCCCTCACCCATTATCATCCATCCCAACCTTGTCTTGGATTATTCGGGGTGTCGGAAAGTTCCCAGCTTCCCGACACCTTACGGGCTCGCTTCGCTCCGCCCTACCGAAAATCCGCTCCCTCATATAGGGAAGGGGTACACCTAAACTGTTTAAATCACTCTTTACTCTTTACCCTTTACCCTTCATCCATTTACCCCCTTTAACCACTATTCACTATTCACTACTCACTATTCACTACTCACTATTCACTAGCCCAATATATTTACCCCCTCCTTGGTCACTAATAAAATATTGCTTATGCTATAATAAATTTATAAAATTTATTACTGGCTAAGAGAGGGCTCTCAATGGATTTAATACAGTCGATACTGATGGGAATTGTACAAGGATTAAGCGAATTTTTACCAATATCAAGTTCGGCGCACCTTGTTTTTACTTCAAATTTTTATAAAGTTTTTAAAGGAATTGAAGTTGTTCATGAATCTAATCAGGAAATTTTTACTGATATAATGCTGCATTTAGGCACACTTATTGCAGTTTTAATCTTTTTTAGAAAAGAAATTTTTGAAATCATTAAAGCGCTTTATTCGGGTTTAAAAAACAAAGATTATTCCTCCGGAGATTTCAAACTCGGAGTTTATATAATATTAGGTACAATAATTACGGTAGTTATAGCATATCCGCTCAACGAAATAGCAGGCGGACTTGTTTTTAGGCCTGAAATTGTCGGTATTTTGCTTGTTCTGACAGGATTTTTGCTATTGTTTAGCGAAGCTTGGGCTAAGAGACATAAAAATAAAACGGATATTTCACTTAAAAATTCTATCTTTGTTGCGATAGCACAAGGTTTGGCGGCACTTCCCGGCTTTTCACGTTCGGGATTAACTATTGCAACCGGGCTTTTGAGCGGCATGGACAGGTCTGTTGCGGCAAGGTATTCGTTTTTGCTTAGTATTCCGATAATTCTCGGCTCTTCAATGGTTTATCCGCTTGTAAAACTCGATTTTCACGAAGTCACTGCTTTCAATTGGACTGCAATTATTGCAGGAACTATTGTATCAGGAATTGTCGGATATGTTTGTATTAAGTATTTTTTGAAATTTGTGGCAAAATTCTCACTTGCAATTTTCGGTTATTATTGCATAATTGCGGGAATTTGTACTGCAATATTTTTTGCAATTTATTAGCGGGAGGAAATTATGGAACTTAATAAATATATAGAACACACCCTGTTAAAACAGGATGCAACAAGAGAGGAAATTACAAAACTCCTGGAAGAAGCCTGTAAATACAACTTTCTGGGAGTGTGCGTAAATCCTTGCAATGTTAAATTTGCAAAGCAGTATTTAAATGATACCGGTAACATCGAGATTAAAGTCGTTACCGTTGTTGGATTTCCGCTTGGTCAATCAACAACTGAGAGTAAAATCCTTGAAACTATAGATGCCGTAAAAAACGGCGCCGATGAAATTGATATGGTAATGAATACCGGAAGGCTTAAAGACGGGGATTATGATTACATTGCAGAAGAAATCTCCAAGATAAAAGCTGCTTGTCAGAATCATAATCTGAAAGTAATTTTAGAAACTGATTTATTAACTCAGGAAGAAATTAAAACTGCTTGCAAATTGTGTATAAATGGCGGTGCTGATTTTGTAAAAACTTCAACCGGTTTTGTGAAAAACGGAGTCGGCGCAAAAGCCGAAGATGTCAAACTTATGTATGAAACCGTTAAAGATTCAGGGCTTCAGGTTAAGGCATCCGGCGGAATCAGAGACAGAGAAACTGCAATAAAAATGATTGAAGCCGGAGCTGTTCGTCTGGGAACAAGTTCCGGAGTTAAAATTGTTGCCGGAAATTAATCACTTTTATCTTTTCATGATAAAATAGGCTTATATATATAAATTTAAAAGGGGAATATGAAATCATGAAAATGTCGAAATTGTTTGTTCAGACTTTAAGAGAATTTCCGTCTGATGCTGAAGTTATTTCTCATAAAATGCTTGTAAGAGCAGGATATATAAGAAAACTCACCTCCGGTGTTTATAATTATTTACCGCTTATGTGGCGAGTATTGAAAAAAATTGAAAATATTGTAAGAGAAGAAATGGATGCGGCAGGTGCACAAGAGCTTTTGATGCCGTTTGTCCAGCCGAAAGAGCTCTGGGAAGAATCCGGCAGATGGGAAGTTTACGGCAAAGAACTTATGCGTCTTCGAGACAGACATAATCGTGAAATGTGCCTTGGTCCTACACACGAAGAAATCATAACTTCTATTGCACGTGACGGTTTAAAGTCTTATAAACAATTGCCTGTAAATTTATATCAGATTCAGTCAAAGTTTCGGGATGAAGTTCGTCCGCGCTTTGGACTTTTAAGAGGCCGTGAATTTATTATGAAAGATGCGTACAGCTTTGATATGACGCAAGAAGGACTTGAAAAAGAGTACGCAAACATGGCACAGGCGTACACAAAGATTTTTAAGCGCTGCGGTCTGAATACAAAGATGGTTCAGTCTGATTCCGGCGCAATCGGCGGAAGCGTAAGCCACGAATTTATGGTAATTACAGATACCGATGCCGGCGAAAATGACGTATTTTATTGTGACAACTGCGATTATGCCGCTAATTCTAACCACGCAGTTTCGAAACTTCCGGGAGTAAATGAAGGGGTGAAGTTGACAGGAGACTGGAAAACGGCTCAAATTGTTGATACTCCGAATACTCATTCTATTGAAGAGTTATGCGATTTCTTAAAAATTCCTCCGACTTTGATTGTAAAAACACTTGTTTACATAATAGATAAAAAGCCGGTTTTGGCACTAATCAGAGGTGATAAGCAGGTAGAAGAAACCAAACTTATGAATGCTTTTGGCGGCAATGATATAAGAATTGCAACCGCAGGCGAAATTGAAGAAATGATGGCGGTAAATGGATTTGAAGCAGAAAAAGGATTCATAGGTCCAAAGGGATTAAAAGAATATAACGGTTATGAAATTACTGTTATTGCTGATGAGACAGTAAAAGAGATGAAAAACTTTGTAATCGGAATTAATCAAAAAGATAAGCACGGAGTCGGCTATAATTGGTATTCAGAAGTTGAACTTCCTGAGACGGTTACGGATATACGTCTAGTTGAAGCTGGTGAACTTTGTCCTCAGTGCGGCAAGCCGCTCAAGGTTACGAGAGGCATTGAAGTTGGTAATATTTTCCAGTTAGGAACCAAGTATTCAAAACCGATGAACGCCGTATATCTTGATCAAAACGGTAAAACGCAGCCTTATATAATGGGCTGTTATGGCATCGGAATTTCAAGAACCGCAGCTGCTGCTGTAGAAGCTCATTATGATGAACACGGCATTAAGTGGCCTTTAGCAATTGCCCCTTATCACGCAATTGTTATTCCTGTCAGTACCAAAGATGAAGAACAAATGAGAGTTGCAAACGATATTTATACAACACTCAAAAAACACGGTGCGGAAGTTGTAATTGACGACAGAGACGAACGTGCGGGTGTTAAATTTAAAGATGCTGATTTAATAGGTTTTCCTTACCAGATTATTGTAGGGAAATCAATATCGGAAGGAAATGTAGAGTTTAAGATTCGTGAGACGGACGAGAAAACGGCAATGAAACCGGAAGAAGCCGCTGAAGTTGTAATAACTGCAATTAATAATCTTTAGAGAAATATTCCCACTTTCCGCAAAGGGACGAGGGGAATACACGCCAAATGTGCCGCGTCATTCTGAGTCCAATATCCATTTAGGGACGAAGAATCTCTAAAACTTTACAAGAATGAGATTCTGAGGGTTCACGCCCTCAGAATGAAAGCACTCCTAGAAGTCTCATAACCCCCTCACCCGCATTCGCAGCTTTCACTACGTTCAAGCACGACTGCGTCCTCTCCCCAAGTGGAGAGGGGAAATGGTTCACTATTCACTATCCCAAAATATTTACCGGCTTAGTCACTCAGTCACTTAGTCACTAATAAAATACATTTCCCCCATCCCCTACTTGAATTTAAAATTTCAGGTGATATTATCATTAAGGATTTAAAAATAAGCTTCTTATTTCGGAAGATGAACATTTACAATACACAGCAATTATTCATATAAATAGTAGTAATCTGAGAGCTGGTAATACTTAGATATGTTTATTATGCCGAAAAAGAAATGGTATAGAGGAGAAAGGAAAAATGGAAACAGAAACAGTAATTTCCACACAAGACAGCCTAACGCCTAATGAAACAGTTCACGAAATTAGTGACAAAGTCATGACAGGCAAGGCCGATTACAGCAAAACTAAAATGTTTACACTTGCAATAGCAGCAGGCGCATTTATCGCATTTGGCGCACAGGTTTCATTAACAGTGATGACAGGCGATTCTAATATGGGCTGGGGGTTCACAAAACTTATCGGTGCAATGACATTTGCAACAGGTTTGATGCTTGTTACCTTAACAGGTGCAGAACTCTTTACCGGTAATGTTATGATGACATTTGCGGTATTGGAAAAGAAAATCAGCCTATGGAAACTTTTAAGAAGCTGGACGGTTGTTTATATAGCAAACTTTATCGGCTCAGTCCTTGTTGCCGCACTTGTATATTTTGCGGGAATGGGGCATAACGGCGGCGACGCAGTCGGTGTTACCGCTATGCAGACAGCTTTAGGCAAACTTAATTTAAGCTTCGTTGAAGCTTTCTGCCGCGGCATACTTTGTAACTGGTTAGTCTGCTTAGCAATATTTATGGCTTCAACTTCTAAAAGAGTTATCGGTAAAATATTTGCAATATTCTTTCCTATTATGACTTTCGTTGCATCAGGCTATGAACACTCTATTGCAAATATGTTCTTTATCCCGAACGGAATTTTAATGAAACACTTCCCTACAATCGTTGCAGCTTCAGGCTTAACTCCTGATCAGCTTGCAGTTATGACATGGAAAAATTTCTTTGTTCATAATCTTATTCCGGTTACTCTCGGTAACATTGTAGGTGCATTTGTATTTGTTGTTCTTTTATTCTGGACAGCATATTTAAGAGAAGAACGCAGACAACATCATTAATTATTGAATTTAAAAGACCAAACAATAAGTTTGGTCTTTTTTCCCCGAAAAATGTAGAATAAAGGTATGAAAAACAGATTTTTATTAGTAATACTGGCTTTAATATTTATAGCAGCGGCTCCTGTTTATGCGGCGAGAAAACAGGCAGAGCCTATAAGTGAATTAGAAGAAGTTATTCTGGAAGCACCGGAGGATATTGATACAGAGGACGGTGAAATTGAAATTCCTCAGGCAATTTCCATTACCGAACAAAAAGCTCCGACAGAAGAGAAAAGTTTAAAAGAAAAATTGCAGGATGTTTATCATCTTGAAGTTGAAAAATACGACCGCCCGACATATTTATTGGAAAATGTTTTTACCCACAAATTTGACGAAGATTCAATTATGGACAGAACCCAGCTTTGGGCAGGTTATAACGGTGATATCGGATTGAATTTTACCTCCGGCAGCGTCGGAAGCGAACACACGACAAATCATTATGATATTAATACAATTAACGTCGGCTATGATGGTTTTCTAAAAAACAATAATGCGGATTTCAGAGTAATGATTAACATTTCTCCGTATTCTTCAAGAAATGTTATTCAGAACCTGTTTGCAGATATGTACGTTGCAACCAACAAAATTCCGCACCATAGAATTTTGGTAGGGCACTCCCGTCCTCCTGTCGGTATGGAAGGCGGTTACGGTCCGTTTGTATTACCTTTTATTGCACGTTCACAAATCTCACGGAACTTCGGTACTGTGCGTAAACTCGGCGCAAGAGTTTCCGGCAATTACAGCCTTGTTGATTACGATTTTGGTGTTTATAGTTCCGATACATATTTTCAGGAATTTTTCCCCGGCGCTGAATTTATAGGCTGGGTAAACTTTAAACCACTGGCCAAAACACACGGCAAATACGGTGATTTAAAAATAGGCGGCGGCTTGCAGGGCGGACACAGAGATAATAATTACTGCGTAACCGGTGCTTATATCGGATATGAATACAAACGTTTTATGGCAAATGTAGAATGGGCAAACGCTAACGGATATAACGGACCGGCAGATCATTCAATTGACAAGCACGCAAGCGGTTTTTACGCCACCTTAGGTTATATGCTCACTAAAAAACTTCAACTTCTTGCAAGATATGATGAGTTTGATCCGGATCATGACATCGGAAACAACAAAACCCGCGAGTATTCGGTCGGCTTAAACTACTTTATTAAAGGGCAGGGCTTAAGGCTTATTCTTAATTATGTATTCTGTCAGAATGAAGGAACAAAAGATTCTCACAGGCTTATGCTTGGAACTCAAATCTTATTGTAAACAATTAATATCCCTTTAAGAGAATCCTCTAAACAGTTGATTACAAAGCCGCAAAAATGTATGATAATGGTGAAAAATAATAGGGGAGATTAGGGTCTCATGTTCAACAATATCAACAACGAAAATAACGGGCTTTTATATAACAGTTCTCAACTTGGGAATGCAAGCAATGTCATTAATTTAGCTTCAATAAGAGCAAACCTGCAAAAAAATAATTATGCATCCGCTCCTTATATTGACAGCTCTGAAATTTCGTCAAATGCTATGGAATTGTTTCAAAAAGATTTAGACATCAATAAGTTTACAAAAATAGCAGCAAGCGATAAAGAAGATATATCCCATCTTGACAGAATGAAAGAAATTTTTGACGAAGGCGTTGTTGATGTGTTTGAAGACGATGTTTTATCAAGTCTTGTAACAAATCAAAAATTATGGGATGATTTAATGCTCTAAATGTGATAAAATACCTTTATGGTATCGTCAGATTATTATATACAGGATAACTCCAATTTGGAGGAAAAAACCTTAAATGCTGCAAAAGGTTTATACCAGGAAGGTAAATACACGGAAGCACTAAAATTATATCAAGGAATGCTTAACACAAGTATTTCTTATAAGCTGTACTATGAAATCGGAAGGTGCTACTACAAACTGAATGACCTGCTGCCGGCTGAAGAGTATTTTAATAAATCAATTGCTCTGGAGGGGTTTAAAAATTCGTCTTTCCTGTACCTCGGAAATATATATTATAAGCGCTCAGACACCAAAAATGCCATCGAAAACTGGGCCGCAGCATACGCTTATAAACCTGATGACGCTGCTGTATGTTTGAATTTGGCAACCTCTTATTTTTCTAAAGGTATGAGATTTCAAACACTATTTTATTATGAAAAATATTTGAAATACGCAAAAGATAAAAATAGTTCTTACGAAGCTGTTAAAACAAGTATTGATAAATGTAACGAAATCGCCAATGACTTGTTACAAAAAGCAAGAAATGCCATTGCGGCTCAAAATAATAAATCCGCAATCGAATACTTAACCTTTGCGGTGAAAAACCTGCCAATCAGTTTTGACTTAAATCACCTTCTCGGCAAAATTTATCTGGAAGAAAATGACTATATGCATTCTTTAATTTACCTAAAACAAGCCTTATGTATAGACAATCACTCACTCGACGTACTTCAGAAACTTGCTTCGGTATACATAAATATTGGTGATTATACGGCTGCATATTGTACTATGAGACGCCTGCTGCCGCTGGTTCTGCACAACCAAGCAGAATATCTGAAAACAATAAAACTTGTAAAAAGTTTGGATGAATCTTTTGATGAATATAGTTATCAAGGGCATAAAGAATGGGCAATGAGGTATGATAGCGAAAATAATTACCATATGGCGCTTATTGAATATGAAAACTGCATTATAATTAAAGAAAACCTAAAAGAAGTTTTTGGGGAAAGAATTGAACGCTTAAAATCATTTATTAAGCCCGAGGAAAGAATTATAAAAATATGTCTCGAAAAGGGAGGAGAATTTTATAATAACGGAGATTTTAAAACATCAAACAAGTATTTCTCAAAAGCAATGCTTATGGCTAACAAAAATTCTGCCGAATATAAATTAGCAAAATCCAGGGTTGTAAATGTTTAAAAAACTAAAAAAATTATTTTATCTGTATATTTTAAAAAGAAAATACTATCGTGTAGGCTCCTGCAATGCTTGCGGACGCTGTTGTCAGAAGATTTATGTTAAACACAGAAATGTAATTCAGACAGAAGAAGAATTCCGAAAACTTCAAAAACTTCATCCGTTTTATACTTATCTGAAGATTATAGACAAAGACGAAACCGGGCTTGTATTTGAATGTACCAATCTTGACAAAGAAACTAACAAATGTAAAATTCACAAAAACAGACCCGGCATATGCAGGCGGTATCCGCAGGAAGAATTATTTATGATGGGCGGAACTCTTGCCGAACACTGCGGATACCGCCTTGAACCAATTGTAAGCTTTGAAGAAGTTTTTGAAAAAGTTTCCAGAAAAACAAAAAAGCGGGACTAAAAATCCCGCCGCAAAACTTTTGATTAACATAACCTTATTTTATGTTATTCTTGCTTAAACTTGCTTTCAAACCTCTTGCAAGATCGTGACGTCCGCTTTTTTCATATATAGCAGTCATTGACTCTAAAAATTTGAGATTATCAATATTTGGGTTACTTTGATTTACCGGTGCAGTGTTAACAGGTGTTGTATTTTTTCTTATTGCCGGCTTAACTGCTGTTTGAGCAGGCTGCTGCGGCTGACTCATTGTTCTCGTTGCACTGCCGTCATTCGCATTAATCCCCAAATTATTTACTCCGGGATTTACATAATTCCGTAATCTCGGGTTATGTATCGGAGCCTCTGCTTCATAAGGATTGCGATTTTCTCTTCTATAAGCATTCAGCCCATAGTTAACTGTTGTAAATGGTTTTTCAGATGCATATGAAGCGCCAAGCTGTTGAGGTCCGCGATACATTTCAATTTCACGTTCGTTAAGACTCTGGCTGAGACCTATTTTCATATCAGGCTCTTTGCGTTTAAACAATCTTGCTACAAAGAATACTAAAAACCCTACCAAACCAAAAGAAAAAACTTTATTAGCAGTATCAGATATTGTACTTTCATCAACGGATTCTTTTATGCCTTCTACCGCTGTTGAATTTTTAAGCCTGTTAAACAAAGCAGAAGTTTTTTCCTGGGTATAATCTTCTTTATAAATCGGAGCATAGCTGTCTACAGGACTGTTAAGTTTTATATTTTGTGTTTCTTTTACAGGAATTACCGGAGCTATAGAATCAAATGATACACTTGTCCCGGCAGCGTTTTCCGCTTGAAAAAATATACTTATTCCGCTGCCCTGCGGTTCCACCATAACCGTATCTACATTTGAAACGTTATTATATACTGTATTTAAGGTTTTTGAAGCTCTTATATCTTTTAAATCCAAAACGACCTGATTAGAAGCTTTTACTATCTTTTTTACATCAACCGCCTTGTCTGCAACAAGTACAATATTATATGTATCCTTAACCGGAACAATTTCAATTGATTGTAAAACATTGTCATCCGCATAAACAGACAACATTGATAAAAGCATTCCTAAAAATAACAACGTTTTCTTCATAATAATATACTCTCTCTCCCTGATAATAGTGTACATGATTGACATGTCCATGCCATCAATCCGGAGATTAAATTTTAGGATAAATTAAATAGACCATATGGTCTATACGAATTTAAAAATAGATATTGTAAACCAACGATGTAATTCTTTTTACTTATTCACATAGAATGTACCGACGGTTTTTGCTTCAAAAAATTACATTCTTTTTGCAAAACACCGCCGCACATCGCTCACAAGCCGCTCGAACTCGCGACCTCATGCGTGACAGGGGCTTTTTAAAACATAAAAACACTGTATTTGCAACATTTTTAGCATTATGCAACTTTTCTAAAATAGTTTAAACTACATATCAATTACCCACCTATTACACACAGATTTTTATTGAATAAAATATCTACTTTAATTTAAAAATAACAAATAACAATGTGTCTGCAATTTAATATTCATAAGACTTTTGGTGTTGTTATTTTTTATTATTTTATATAGATTCAAGTATCTACATAAAAATAATTATACTATAATAAACGCATGGCAAAGCGAACAGAGGCATTGGAAGTATTTTATTCAACGAATTCGGGTAATGAACCGGTTAGAGAGTGGCTGAAAGATTTGCCAAAAGAAGATAGGCGTGTTGTTGGTTTTGATATCAAAACTGTTCAATACGGATATCCGATAGGTATGCCGTTAACAAGAGTTTTGCATGGTACAAACGGACTTGAAGAAATTCACTGTAATCTGTCAAACGGAATTGCAAGAATTATCTTTTGTGTTGAAGATAACACTATCATTCTTTTACATGCATTTATCAAGAAAACTCAAAAGACACCGCAAAAAGACTTAGATATAGCAATAAAACGTTATAAAGAGCTCCTGAGGAAATCATAGATTTCCACGTTGCAATCGTAGTGTTACACCTTTCAAAGCCTTGCATTTCTGCAAGTCTTTTCAGGTTTCACACCGGCTAACGCATTTTAAGCAAAAGATAGAATAATCCTTTTACCCAAGTATCTTGCAACTTTTTCTATTGTATTCAAGGTAATTGAAGTGTTATTAGGGTCAAGAATACGACAAATAGCTGTTCTTGATGTTTCAAGTTCTTTGGCCAATCTATTAACCGACATATTATCTTCTTGCATTTTCTGTTCTAAAGCGTAAGCAATAACTCTTTTTATTGCAACCGCTTCTGATTCTTGAAGAATGCCTTCTTCTTCAAGAAAACTGTCAAAGCTGGAACCTATATGTTTCTTATCAATCATTTTAAAACCGTCCTTTATGATAATATTGCACCATTTTTGGTGCAATATTTCAACCCTAGTTTAATGATTTATGTGCAAATGGCTAAAACGCAATAAATATAGGTGTGTACAAGCATTTTTATATGAATTATAATAATAAAAATGGCTATTTTTCACATTTTTGAACATTTAAAATAAATTACTAATTCCAGAATATACTAAAGAGCAAGCAGAAGAATCTTCAAAACTGCTTGCTCTTTTAGTTATGGCTTTGGAAGAAAAATACCAAGACTTTTTAGGTGAAGTGCATATGTCTTTGAATTTGAGCATTATCACTTCTTGGGATTCCTGCCAAAGTAGTACTCGGAGATACTTTGTCTTTGAAATTCCAACAGCTATTGTACACACCGTTTTATTTTTTAAACGGTATTGAGTTCAAACTTCAAAAAATAAATTCTTACACCAAACAAAAACTTATAGAACCTAAAAATAATCAAAAACAAAATATGCAATTACAACTATTTCAACTATGACCTATTTTGACATAGGTATATTGCATAATAAAAGTACAAAGGACAAAAAAAATGAAATATTTAATACGAGCAAACAAAGTAGTTTTTAGCGGCAATATGCAAATGATAATGAAGTACATTTCAGATTTTTATAAATCGGAAACTAAGGAATGGACTGATAAAAGCGGTGAATGGAACGACTTAGGGAAGTTTAAAACTTTTATAGAATCTATGGGATATTCAATCAAAGATAAAATTCCTTCAAATTGTCGTTGTGAGGGAACTGCTGTAACAAACTACGAATTTATTAAAGTGTGGTGTGAATGTAAGTTTGATATTCAAGCTGTTGCTGAAAGGTTACACATAGATAAAAGAACTGTTGCACAAATTGTTAGAAAGTTAAAATTAAGGAAATAATTATGTATGAGATACAAGGTAAATATACATCAGCAAAAGTTTTTACAGAAAATGAAGAGACTGATATTACAGAACAAATATTAGCAATTTGTAACCACCCAATATTCAATGGTTGCAAAGTAAGAATTATGCCGGATTGTCATAGAGGCAAAGGTTGTACAATAGGATTTACAGCTGAAACACCGAAAAACGGAGAGATTATTCCAAATATTATTGGAGTAGACCAATCCTGCGGAATGCTTACAGTAAAACTCAAAAAATCTAAAACTTTGAATGATTTTGCAAAATTAGACAAAGTTATTAGAGAATTTGTTCCATTCGGACAAAACGGCAGAAAAGAAATAAG
>CALUVJ010000027.1 GCA_944324195.1 Candidatus Gastranaerophilales bacterium | reverse complement strand
GGAGGAAATACCGGCATGACAACTCAAGAACATCAAATAACGGTACGAGAAGCCATAAATAATATTGAAATTCAACAAATGACTGATGAAGAACTTATTTCTTATGAAAAAGCAATTAAAGAGATTAAGAAAAAAAGAGGTATTGGAGGGAGATATGGCGGGGAGGAAAAATATAATTCGGGCCGAGATGATTATATGACACCTCCGGATATATATGAGCCAATGTTAAGGCTTTTTGATAAAGATAAGTTTGATATAGACGTTTGTTGTACACAAAAAAATATTCCGGCAAATATATATTACACAAAAAGCGAAAACGGACTGCTGCAGAAATGGAGCGGTCTTTGTTTTTGCAATCCGCCTTGGAATAAAACACCTTATTGGATCAAAAAAGGGTTCCAGGAATCAATAAATCCAGACACACATATCTGTTATGTCATTCCGTCAAATCGTTTTGAAACAACGTATATGCAGGATTACATAACAAATAATCCCAATGCTGTATGGCTGATATTGCCGCAAAAAAGAGGGTTTATTATTCCAGGACAAGAAGATGTGCCGCCGATCCCTTCAGTCGGAGTTGCGATAGCAATTATTTCTAAAGATGCAAAAATACTGCAAGAAAAAATAAATAATGAGAATATTTTTAAAACAACCGCCTTTATAGGCAACCTTTAAAGTCTAAATTTTCTTCACCTCCAAGAAGAACCCTCATTTTTACTATTTGTAAAGATGAGGGGTTTTTCTGTTTGATTATGTTGACAAAATCTAAAATATAAGTTATAATGTATATATAAGGAATTTAAAATATGATATACAAAGTTAAAAAAATTAAACAAGCAGAACATGAATATGATGCATTAACCAAGGAACAACAAGAATTATTGGATAATGATTATAAAACAATTGAAACAGAAGGACTTGAAAGAGTCTCTACCAAAAAAATTGAAAAAGATATGTATGAAATTAGAACTTCAAATTTAAGATCCTTATACACTTATCAAGATGGCGCATTGATAATAGTAGTTACAATTTTTATAAAAACTACAAACAAAACACCGGAATGGGCCAAAAAAGCAGCAAGAAAACGTATTAAAAATTTATAGGAGGTCATTATGACTAAAGAATTAATCTATATCAGAGATGAAGAGGGATATGTTCAAGGCATATACCCAGAAGAAATGAAGCCGGAATATACTCAGATCACTCGTGAAGAGTGGGAAGAAGAAAGTGGTGAAAAATACTACAAAGAAACCTATGGCAGAGGCGGATATAGGGCTGGTTCCGGCAGAAAGCCTAAAAATGGTGTTGTTTTAAAATTCCAAATAAGGGTATCAGAAAAGGAAAAAGAATTTATAAATTATGCACGAGAGCACAATTTAAATTATGATGAGCTGATGCAAGGATAATTAAGGCTAAGATCAAATAATAATTTTGGAATCCCTCACTATTCAGTGGGGGATTTTTTTGTGCCTAAATTTGAGGGTTTGAGAGTTGATTAGAGTAAATAAGATAAAACGAGAGTAAATAAGAGTTAATGCGATTGAAAAAGAGTAGCACATGCATTTAAAGTTAGAATGAAATAATTGTTCAGTTAAGAAGTGAAGCACAGATTATCGTCTGTGCTTTTTTATGGAGGTAAATATGGAATTCGGTAAAAATTTTCAAATTGATACCTCAGACATTCAAAAAAAATTTGAACATTTTAAAAAGACTTTAAATGATCCTTCAGGCGTTTTCACTAAAACAATGAGCGATATGCAACGTAGGGCTCCAGGTAAAGTTGCAGATGCGGTTAGAGGTGTTTATAGTATAAAAAAATCAGACATTATGCCGTCTAAAATAAAGAGAGATTTAAAACAAGCCGGCATTATAAAAGTAAGAGGGCGAACGGTTGAAGATTTAGCCATATATTATGAAGGCAGGGTTTTAACCCCATTACATTTTGGGATGACACCTAAAGTCCCCCCTAAAAAGGGTAAAAAATATTCAATCAAAGTGAAAATTAAAAAGCAGCGGAAAACTGTAAGTTACCCGACTAAAGAGGGTAAATTCCCATTTATTGCACCGGCAAGAAAAAGCAGTTTGAGATTTATTCCGTGGCTGCGTGATGCTGATGGCGAAATTACCCCAATGAAAACATTATCACTGCCGCAAATGGTCGATAATGAAACAGCAAGAAATATTATGAATCAAACTCTTGGAGAATTATTACACGAACGTTTCAATCACCATATGAAACGTTGTTTAAAAGAATCTGTTAAATCTCCTTGAACATAAGCAAAGCGGTTACTATTTGTAACCGCTTATTTCCAATTTTAAAAATATTGAGTAGATAGTGGCGAAAGCAACATGTGAATTGCTTACACCTTCGCATTAGTTTGGCGACCATGCGAAAGTGTTACTTTTAGTTATCGTAAAAGCACCGCCTTAACCACCGTATCACAGCGGTAGGAAAAAGGAAACATACTATGACTAAAAGAACAATCACTGTTAATGAACTATTCAGCGGAATAGGCGCTCAAAAGAAGGCACTGCAAAGAATCGGTATTGAGCATAAAATTATAGGGATCTCAGAAATCGATAAATATGCAATTCGTAGTTATGAAGCCATGTATGGGGAAACCTTTAATTATGGCGATATCAGAACAATAGAAAGGCTTAATTATGCAGATTTATGGACTTATTCTTTTCCTTGTACCGATATTTCAGTTGCCGGAAAGCAAGAAGGGATAAATGAAAATACTCGTTCTGGATTGTTATATCAAGTACAAAGATTACTCGAAATTGCAAAAAAGGACAACACACTTCCCAAATACTTATTATTGGAAAATGTAAAAAATCTCGTAGGCAAAAAATTTAAGCAGCAATTTTTAGAATGGTTGGAGTATTTGGATGGACTCGGATATAACACATATTGGCAGGTCCTCAATGCTAAGGATTACGGAATTCCCCAAAATCGGGAAAGAGTATATGGGGTAAGTATTCGCAAAGATATAGATGATGGGAAATTTAAGTTTCCGGAAAAAGTAATTTTAAATAAAAGACTCGCAGATCTCCTTGAAAAGGAAGTAAACGAGTCTTTTTATTTGAGTCAAAAAACATTGGAATATTTTATAAATAATTCTCTGAAAAATGAACAAAAAGGCAATGGTTTTAGATTTAAACCTCGTCATCCGGAGGATAGTGCAGTTGCATTTTCGTTAACAACCAAAGCAGGCTCCAGAATGGATGATAATTATTTGATAGTTGCAAGTAGAGGAAGATCCCCCCAAAATCCATCAGATAGAACAAAAGGCTCACATTTTGAACAAAGATTAGAACCAAACTCTCAAGGAATATCCAACACTTTAACTACTGTACAAAAGGATAATCTCGTACTTGAGAAAAAAATTATACAAGTTGGAAATATTAAAAACACTGAAAGATTTGGCGGAAATCCAACAGAGGGAAGAATTTATTCGAAAGAAGGAATTGCACCAACGATATGCGCACATTCAGATAAACCTAAAATTATACAGGCTGGGAACATCGTAAAAACAGGCAATTGGAATAATCCACAAAGAGGGAGAATATATTCAACTGAAGGAATAAGCCCAACCATAAATACTATGCAGGGTGGAGGGCTTGAACCTAAAATTATTATAGGTAGCACTCAGAAAAATACCGCTATAAATAGCGAGGGGATATGTCCGACATTAACAAGTGCAATGGGGTGCGGTGGTGGTCATGTGCCGATGCACAATTACAACTTAAGAATTAGAAAATTAACCCCTTTAGAATGTTGGCGATTAATGGGTTTTGATGATGCTGATTTTTATAAGGCACAGACGGCAGGAATAAGCAACACGCAATTATATAAGCAAGCGGGAAATTCTATTGTTGTAAATGTTCTTGAAAAAATCTTCAGCAATATGTTTATAAGATAATTCAACACAAAAAAAATAAAACCGTGACTAAATATCACGGTTTTATTTCATAACAAAGTTATTTGAGTAGATAGTGGCGAAAGCAACATGTGAATTGCTTACACCTTCGCATTAGTTTGGCGACCATGCGAAAGTGTTACTTTTAGACAGACTAAAAGCACCGCCTTAACCACCGTATCACAGCGGTAGGAAAAAGGAAGTAGTTTTATGTCTAAAAATCAAACACTTAATGTAGCTGAACGTGCAAAAATCAATCAAATAAATGTCTTTTGCGCATTTGATGAAATTGTTGAAACGGAGGTATTAAAAGAGAATCCTAAAAATCCTAACACCCACCCGGAAGAACAGATAAAACTGTTGGCAGATATTATCAAGCGAACTGGATGGAGAGCCCCGATAACAGTATCAACAAGATCCGGATATATAGTTAAAGGCCATGGAAGATTAAAAGCCGCCAAAATGGCAGGTTTTGAATCAGTACCCGTAGAGTATCAAAATTTTTCAAGTGATGATGAGGAAAATGCCGCACTCTTAGCGGATAACAGAATTGCTGAATTATCAGAAATTGATTCTAAACTTCTCGGTCAGATGTTTGATGAATTTAATTTTGAAGAATTTGGCAACTTGACAGGGTACACTCAAGAAGAATACAACGAACTTATAAATGTGATTGAAGAAGCAAATGAAGTTGCAGATCTCGATACAATAATACTCCCGTCTGAAAAAGGAGAAGCTTTTACAAAATTTGGGGATCTATGGATATTGGGCAGACACCGGCTTGTCTGCGGAGATAGCCGTAATATAGAAACATACCATAAATTAATGGAAGATGATATTGCTGACATGATTATCACGGATCCGCCTTACAATGTAGACTATGAAGGCGCAACCGGACTGAAAATTGCAAATGACAATTTAAGTGACAGTGATTTTTATAATTTTCTGTTAGATTGTTTTACTCTTATGAGTAAATTCCTTAAGCCGGGCGGAACAGTATATTGTTGGCATGCTGATAGTGAAAGAATAAATTTTCAAAGAGCTCTGGAATTTGCAGGAATTCTAATAAAACAAAATTTGATATGGGTCAAAAATTCATTTGTCATAGGCAGGCAGGATTATCAATGGAAACATGAGTCCTGTTTATATGGTTGGAAGGAAGGAGCAGCGCATTATTTTACAGAAAAAAGAAACATTCCGACTGTGAATGAACTAAAGAATGTAGAATTTGATAAATTAAAAAAAGAAGAATTGGTTGAATTAATGAAGAAAATATTAGATATTCCATCTACAATATTAAACTTTAACAGGCCAACCAAAAGCACACTTCATCCAACAATGAAACCAGTTGATTTATTTATTGATGGAATAGAAAATTCATCTCGGCCAGGGCAAATAATTCTTGATGCATTCGGAGGATCAGGAACAACGATTATATCAAGTGAAAAGTTGGGGCGCAGGGCAAGGGTTATAGAGCTGAGTCCGGAATATTGTGATGCTATCGTGAAAAGATATATAACGATATTTGATAATACAATAACAAAATGCATAAGAGAAGGTAACGAAATAGCATCTCCTTTAAAACCAATAAATTAATAAAATCATAGAAGGCTAGACGGTTCATTAAGGCTTGTAAAAAAATGAACATGAGTAAGAAGAATTAAAACTGTTCAAAAACATAATGCAAGCCTTTCTGAAGCGTTCCTGATAGCCAAAATTTGCGAGTAGGTTCTGTGAAAAACTTTTCTTTTTGTGGTGCTCGCGACTCCCAAGCCCCAAATAGATTTTGAAAAAATTTTTTTACCCATTTCGTTTCGTTAGCATAAAAATAAAAGGAACATTTTATGGATATAAGTAAGTTAAAACCTACAGAATTTTTAGCAAATTATTTTGGGATTAGTGCCAGAAGAGTTCAACAACTTGCACAGGATAATATAATACCAAGCATCAAAGAAAAAGGTAATTATTATTTCGATCCTCCTATTGCAATAAAAAAATATATAACTTTTTTACAGGACTCTTTAAATAAAAAAAATAAAAATACAGAGGAGCAGGAAAATAAAAAGTTAGATGTTGAAATTCGCTTGAAAGAAGCAAAGGCTTCGTACGCAGAGTTAGAGTTAAATGAATTAAAAGGGAAGATGCACAGATCTGAAGATGTTGAAGAATTGATCTCTGATCTTGCCGCAACGATTAAAGGTATGATAGTTGCACTTCCGGGGAGAGTGGCTATGGATGTTGCAAAACTAGATACTGCTGCCGAAGTATCAGCCGTGTTGGAGAAGGCTTGTTTTGAAATCTGTGATCAACTAACTGAATATGAGTATAATCCAGAATATTTTAAAACAAGAGTTCAAGAACGTGGCGGTCTTACAAGCGACGACTTAACAGATTGAGTAGATTTAAAACTCCCACTCAAATAGCAAAAGATATAAATAAAACAATTAAGCCTGCATTAGCCTATTTTAAACCACCAGAAAAATTGTACGTAGATGAGTGGGCTGATAAATATAGAGTTCTAAGCCCGGAAAGTTCGGCAGAGCCGGGACCGTGGAGAACAACAAGAACCCCATACCTAAAAGAACCTATGAGAGCATTTAATGATCCCAAGGTTCATACAATTACAATGGTTGCCGGTTCGCAAATTGGAAAATCAGAATTGCAACTCAATATAATTGGATACATTATAGACCAAGATCCTGGTTCAATAATGTATATTCAGCCAAACCTTGAGGCCGCAAGAAAATTTTCTAGACAACGTGTTGCACCAATGGTGCGCGATAGTAAAAAACTTAATAAAAAAGTTCATAACACAAAATCAAGAGATAGTGGAAATACAATATTACAGAAAACTTTTCCAGGCGGGATATTAACCATTTGCGGTTCAGAATCAGCTGCAGCATTATGCTCTACACCAGCAAGATATGTTATTGGTGATGAACGTGATAGATGGGCTGTATCCGCAGGAAATGAAGGAGATCCTTGGAGTCTTGCTCAAGCCAGACAAACTACATTTTATAATCGTAAATCTGTAGAAGTATCAACTCCAACAATCAAGGGAGAAAGTAATATTGAAACATCATTTTTATTGGGCACTCAAGAAAGATGGTGCCATAAATGCCCTTGTTGTGGAGAGTATACAAATATTGTGTTTGATCATGTTCGATTTAATTATGAAAGCCACGTAATTAAGGGTAAGGAATTTTTTGATATTAATGTCTTGGGTTTTGCTTGCCCTCATTGCGGTGCAATCACTCCGGAACATGAAATCAGAAAGCAGCCTGCCAAATGGATTGCTGAAAATCCGAGTGCATATGATACCGGGCGCCGTTCATTTTGGCTAAATGCATTTTCAAGCCCTTGGACACCATGGGAAAAAATAATTCGAAAATTCCTTGAAGCAAGAAAAGATCCGGAAAAATTAAAAGTAGTGTTTAATACTCTACTTGGCGAATTATGGGAGGATCGTGGAGATCTTGCAGATGAAGATGAAATGCTTAACAGAAGGGAAGATTATCATCCGGAATATTTGCCAGATGGTGTTCTAGCATTAACTTGCGGGGTCGATGTTCAAGATAATCGTCTTGAGTATGAAATTGTTGGCTTTGGTTTATATGGAGAAACCTGGGGAATCAAAAAGGGCTATATAATGGGTCGCCCAGATTCTTCAGAAGTATGGCAAAGATTGGATGATGCTATTAACCATGTTTATCATTTTAGGAATGGTAAAGGATTGAAGGTAACAATTACATGCGTAGACTCTGGCGGTCACTTCACGCAAGATGTATATGAACAATGCCGCTTAAGAATGAATAGATGCGTATTCCCTATTAAAGGGAAAGGAGGAGAGGGAATACCTTTTGTTGGAAAACCTAATAAGGTTTTTATTAAAGGCGATAAAAAACGTTTTGTTTGGTTGTATTCTTTGGGTGTTGATGCCGGAAAATCTATCATTATGGATAATCTGCGTGTTCAAGAACCAGGAGCAAAATACTGCCATTTTCCAACAAATGAGGATAGAAACTACGATTTAAATTTCTTCAGTGGTCTTTTATCTGAAAAGTTAACATTATCCAAAACAAAATCTGGAAATCGTTGGTGCTGGGTTAAATTACCCGGTCATAGAGCTAATGAGGCATTAGATTGTCGAAATTACGCATTAGCGGCTTTCAGAATTTGGGATCCGGATTTGACAGCAATTCAAGAAAGACTACTTGGAACGCAAGTTCAAAGAACAAAAGTTGTTCATAAGGCAAAAAAACGAGTTACAAAAAATCGTTTATTAGATGGCAGTGATTGGTAGTTTATCAGGAGAATTTTATGAATAAAGATAAAGAAGAAATCAGAAATAAAATTGAGAAGAAAAAAACACGGTTAGCGGCTTATGAACAAAGAGAACTCATCATGTTGTCGCCGGAGGGAGTTCAATCTTACGGCATTGGTTCAAGAAATGTCGCAAGATACAATACCGACTTAGCACAGGTAAGAGCGGCAATAAAAGAATTAGAAGATGAGATTGAGGAATTGGAAAATTACCTCAAAGGGAAACGTCCACGCAAAGCCTTTGGAATTGTTCCAAGAGATATTTAACCGGAGGAATAAATGAAGAATAGAAAATTAAAAAAAATATACAATAAAGGCTATTCTCAAGCCGGTGCAAGTTTAACAAAACGTTCTCTAAAAGGCTTTGATGCACGCAGCGGCTCGCCAAATGAAGATATAAACTACAATAATAACACATTAAGGCAGCGTTCAAGAATATTAATGGCATCAGGCGGAGTGTCATTATCTGCAATAAATACAAACCGTACAAATGTTGTCGGCATTGGTTTATATCCTAAAAGCAGAATAAATCGTGATTTTTTAGGAATGACTATTGAACAGGCTGATGAATGGCAAGCAAAGGCAGAGATGGAATTTTCATTATGGGCCGAAAATAAACGGGCTTGTGATGCAACCGGAATAAATGACTTTTACTCAATGCAGCAACTTGTATTAACAAGTTGGCTTGCCTCCGGAGATTGTTTTGGACTTATCAAAAGATATGAGCCTACAAAATTAATGCCCTATGGGTTGAGAATACATGTTATAGAGGCTGACAGAATTGCAACACCAGGCACATCAACAAATGGTACATTAAGAATCACGGATGGGCTGTATGAAGGTAATCGAGTTTATGATGGTGTTGAAGTTTCGGATGATGGTCTAATTCTTGCGTATCACATAAGAAATAATTATCCATTTGAAAACAACTCAAAGATAACAAAATGGGCCAGAGTACTTGCCTATGGAGAAGAAACAGGACTACCGAATATTTTACATGTTATGAATTCAGAAAGACCAGAACAGTATAGGGGTGTTCCATTCTTAGCACCGGTTATTGAAGCGGTAAATAATATAAAACGTTATACAGAGGCAGAATTAATGGCCGCTATAGTTGAAAGTTTTTATACGGCATTCATTACAACAGAATCCGATACGGGTGACATTCCTTTTAATGAGGCGATACCAAATGAAGCACCGGAATATTCTGAAGATGAAGATGAATATGAAATGGGTCCGGCAACAACAATTAAATTGAAACCGGGAGAGGGTGTAACATTTGGAGATCCTAAAAGACCTAATGGAGGATTTCCAACATTCGTGCGTGCTGTTGTTACGCATATTGGTGCCGCTTTGGAAATTCCGGCAGATTTATTAGAGAAGGCTTTTAATTCAAGTTATTCTGCTGCACGTGCTGCATTGCTAGAAGCCTGGAAGGCTTTTAGGATGCGAAGGCGTTGGTTCGTTTCGGATTTTTGTAATCCGGTCTGGGAAATTTGGATGTATGAAGCGGTGGCTCGTGGGCGTTTAATTGCTCCGGGCTTTTTCGATGATCCGCTAATAAGAAAAGCATACCTTGGTTGCACGTGGATAGGACCTTCACAAGGAATGTTGGATCCGACTAAGGAAATTTCCGCAGAGGTTATGGCTTGCGAATATGGTTTAAGTACATACTCCGATTCTGCAACAAGATTAAACGGTTCTGATTGGGATGGAAATATTGAGCGCCTGGCTGTTGAAAATCCGAAACTTGCGGAGACCAAAGTCAAAACTCCTGATGTCCAGGAACTCATCAATGAATCAATAAAAGAAGGTTTAAAAACGGAGGAACAAAATGGCGACAACAACGACAGCTACTCAACAGAAAATAAATAAAAAATTCTGGAACATGGCAAATATTGACGGTGAAAATGCCGAATTAACTCTATATGGTGATATTTACAGTGAAGTTCCAAGAGATTGGTGGACAGGCGAGGCAATCGAAGGGCAATATATTACACCTGAAGGTTTCCTTGAAGATTTAGAAGTCATAAAAAATGCAAAGAATATCACCGTTAAATTAAATTCATGCGGAGGTGATCTATACACAGGGATTGCCATACACAACGCATTAAAGGCTTTAAAAGCAAATATCAATGTCATTGTCGAGGGAATTGCAGCGAGTGCCGCAAGTATTATAATGTGTGCTGGTGATACGGTAACGGTTCATGTTGGCTCTTTAATAATGATACATGGAGTCGGTGCGTTCTTTTGTGATTATTTAATGCTCGATGATTTGGATAAGCAAATGCGAGCATTTGAAGCAGCGGAAAATGCGATTGCAGCAATATATTCGCAAAAAACCGGTAAGGACATTGAAGAATTACGTTCGATGATGAAACAAGAAACGTGGATGACCGGAAAACAAGCCGCTGATATAGGATTTGCAGATGAAATTCTTGAATCAGAAACAGCGGAAATAAATATGGTTAATAAAAATGTATTGATGGTTAACGGGGTTAAGTTGGATTTTACAGGTCATAACATACCACTTAATTTAATCAAGCAGAAGGTTGTAAATAAAAAAACAGGAGGAAAGAAACCCATGAGTAAAAGTAAAACCGGATTTCAAGAATTTCTTGACGGCATCTCTAAGGTAACAAACAAGTTTATGAACTCAACTGGTACTGATGAGGAGCAAGAATTGGAAAACATTGAAAGCGAACAGGAAGAAGAACAGGATCCGAAAAACATTGAAGGCGAGCAAGAGGAAGAACAAGATCCGAAAAATACTGAAGGCGAACAAGAAGATGAACAGACTCAAAATTCTGTTAAAAAGCAAATTCAAGCGGCTGTTCTTGCAGAAAGAAAACGTTGTCAAGAAATTGATAATTTACCTTCAAATGTTTCGGAGGAATTAAAAAACGAGGCAAAATATGGCAAAAAACCTTGTAATGCGGGTGAGTTGGCAATGTTCGTTTTACAACAAAGTGATCCAACTAATAAGGCTGCCGTTGAAAAATTAAATAAAGATGCCGAAACATCAAACGCAAAAAATGTTCTAAGTTCATCTGCGACACCTGATGATGTTAAAGAAGAACAGAAAAAAATAGCGGAAGCAAAGGAATTTGCAGCCCAAAGAAAAGCACGTAAAGAAAAGAAATAAGGAGGTAATATGTCCAAAAAATTATCAGAAACAATTGCAGAAATAAATTATGATCATCTTGTATATTCAAATGATGAAAATATCATAACCGCAGGTATTGTGGTTGCTGCAGGACAAGGCGAATTAAAAAGAGGTACGGCTCTTGCAAAAACAGCAGATAATCGTTTGGTTATTTTAGGAACAGAAAGAGAAGCCGGCTATGTAAAAGTTGATAGTTCCACTCCTGGTGCACTAAAGGTTGTTGAATCAAGTCCTGCATCCGGAGAAATTGCAGTAGCGAGCGTTACTCCTGTTGTTGATGATGATTATACTCCGGCAGCAAATGATTATGTTCTTTTGCAAGAAGCCGGTTTTTATGAACCAGATTGCATTTTATGTGATGACATTGATGCAACAACTGAAGATGTCGATACGGTTGGTTATATAAAAGGTCATTTCAATAAGGATAGTTTAATTCTCGCTGAGGATTACACCCTTACTGAAAATGATAAAGACATTTTCAGAACAAAAGGTATTTTATTAAGTACAATTCAAGGTTAAAAATAGGAGGAAAAATAGATGGGCTTTGATTACAATCATGTACCTTCCTTTATTGCAGCAATACAGGAAGAAAAACCTTACACCACCTTTTTAAAGGACAGATATTTCCCGGACGGACAAAAATTTACAACCGATGAAGTTCTTGTTGAATTTAAAGAAGGTGATAAAAAACTCGCACCATTTGTTGCACCGAGAGTTGGCGGTGTTACAAACAAACGCAGGGGTTATACAGCAAAAACCTTTGCACCTGCATATATTGCACCGAAACGACCACTTACTCTTGATGACTTAAAGAAAAAGAGAATGGGAGAGGCATATTATTCGCAATTAACTCCTGAAGATAGAGCTTCGGAAATAATGCTTGATGATGCAAATGAACTCGATGGACAAATCGCAAGACGAGAAAACTGGATGGCCGCACAATTATTGTTAAATGCAGCATGTGAAATTGAGGAAAAAACGGACGATCCGGATATATCAGAAAAAAAAGAAATTTTCTTTTATGACGGGGATGCAAATGATTGGATCTTCACACCTTCTGTAGATTGGGATGATCCGGATGCCGATATTTTAGGTGATGTTGCAGCAATGTGCAATGCTCAAAAAGCAAGAGGTGTTGCAGCAACCGAAATTCTGTTGGATACAGTTGCAGGCGATTGCGTATATAACAATAAAAAAATTATTGAATTGTTAGATAACAGAAATTATAATATCGGCACGATTGATCCAAAACTTGAAGAATATGGTGTTGCAGAAATTGCAACATTTAACTGCAAAGGTCATAGAGTTAGATTTCTTCAATATGTCGAAGGTTACGAAGATGAAAATGGAGCAAATGTTCCTTATCTTCCTTATGGTACTGCAATATTACTTGCTCCCGGATGCGGTCAAACTCATTATGGGGCAGTAAGCCAACTTGAAGATGATAGAGAATGGCATACATATGCAGAATCAAGAGTTCCTTTGATATTGACAAATACCAATAGTCAATCAAAAGAATTAAGGCTGGCATCAGCACCATTGTTAATGCCGGTGCGAAATCACGCATGGATGAGAGCAACAGTTGCTAAAAGCGCATAGGAGGTAAAATGACAAAAATAAAAATAATTAAAGGTGTTTATGGTTACAAATCAAAAGGTTCAGTAGTTCCAAAAAGTAAGAACGATGAACCTTTTGAAGTTTCCGAAACAGAAGCAAAACGATTGGTTGAATTAGGTGTTGCAGAAATTGCAAGCAACCTTAAATCACAAGCCGATAAACCGATTAAATATTCGGAAAGCCTTGCTCCGGTAAAAAATATTGTTGATAAATCTCAAAAGGATAAAGAAGCAAGTTTAACTCCGGAAAATGCTGAAGAAATCTCTGAAGATAATACAGAAGATGATACCGAAAATAATATCGTGTATAGCATGGATAATACTCAAAAAGAATTATTGGCGATGGCTAAACAATTAGGTTTTGAAGGCAAAGACAACACAACCAAAGCAGAATTAATTGCTTTCTTAGATGAAGCAACTTCAACAGAAGATGCACCATCTATCGCTGATAATGAAGGAGTTGTTGATTAAATGACTTTTCAAGAAATGCTTGATGATGATATTAGAAACGTATTCTTGAATATTGATGAATTTGGTTCAAAGCACTTTGTTGAGGGTAAGGAAATTACTTGTATTTTTGATGATGAAGCATTGAGGGAGAGGCAAGCCGGGAACGAACTCGGAGTGTCCGAAAGCGCACTGCTTTTATCAGCACATATAAATGATCTTCCCCCTCAAAAAGGTGCCGGCGAACATCTGTTAATTGATGGCCGAGAATATGTAATTGATGATTGGGCAGTAAATATGGGAATGGCACATATAGCACTTTCACAAACCCGAACGGCATAAGGAGGTATTATGACAATAATTAGTAATCTTGAGGCGGTTGCTGATTGGCTAAGAGAGGAAGTTTGTAATAATTTAACCTTCAAAAAGCCGAATGATGATAATGTTGGTCCAGATTATAACTATACATTAGTTCATCCGGAAGTTCACATTATGTATATGCCCACGAAAGATATAATGCCAGAAAACAGGCATGTCGCACCCTCAATTCTGGTTCAATTTGATAATCAAAAAGAATTTTTAAAACAAAGCAAAGGTCTTATGTATTTCAAATTGGGATTTTCTGTTTGGAACCCCGGCTTACATGATAATGGCAAGTATGAAAGAAATGGCGAAGGCTGGAAAGATGTTTGGAATTTTGTTGATTATACAAAAGATGCGATTGAAAAAACTGAGCTTATCAAGCATATCAGGGTAAAACTTGATGATGGTATTGAAACCGGTCCTGTAAAAGCACAGGGTGCAATTGCGGATTATTATCCTTATTGGTTTGCATATTTGAATTTTACGGGTGAATTTGGTAGGCCAACGGTTCATAGAAAATACGACCATTTATTGTAATTAAGCAAAGGAGGAAAAATGGCAAGCACGTATAAACATGGAACATATGCGTACATTGGCGATTCTGCAGCACAAAGTGCTTCATCTACAGGAACGGTTGCCGTGTATGTTGGGCTTGCACCGGTAAACCTCGTAAAAGAATATAAGGATAAGAATGTTATAAATTACCCTACAAAATTATCCAATTATTCACATGCGCAAAAAACTGTAGGTTATTCATCCAATTGGGATAAATTCACGCTATGCGAGGCTATTGGTGCACATTTTGATAATAAACTCGGCAATGTTGGCCCGATTTATATTATCAACGTATTAAATCCGGAGATTCATAAAAAAAGTTCAATAACAACAAAAACATTGAATTTTGTAAACGGAAAATCTGAATTCATCTCAGATACAATAATTCTTGACACGGTTTCGATTGCTGAAAAGGTACAAGACGTTGATTTTTCTGTCGATTATAACTTTACCACCGGCAAGGTTATTATAAGTTCAATGGGTTCTGAAACATTGCAAGGCAATATTCAAATCTCATTCTATGAAATTGATACCTCCGGAATTGATGAAGATACTATTATCGGCGGAGTTACAGGAAATGGTGAATATTCCGGTATCGGGGCATTACCACTTGTGTATGACAAATTAGGACTTGTTCCTAACTTATTATCAGCACTGAAATATAATGAAAATAAAAAGGTTTATAATGAAATGGCAACAGCCATTCAAAGCATAAACGATCAGTGGGATGCATTTGCGGTTGCAGATATACCGCTTACCGGTGAGGCTGAAACTGAAACCGATATTTATGAATATTCAGGCGATGTAACCGGAACTTTTTACACTTCCGAAGCAATTAAAACAGGCATAACCGCTTTTTCTGACAGACTGCTTTCAGATCCTATTGGAGAAATTACAGCCGTTGATACTGAAAGCGACACTGTAACGATTGACAGCGGCAATTCAGAAACATTAACAGACAATGGAACGGTTAAAAAAACTGTTGCAACAACCATTGATACTATTGAAGAGGCTATCACATGGAAAACAAACAATGCTTATGATAGCGAAAGAACAAAAGTTTTTTGGCCGCAGGCATATGATGCCGGAACAGAAAGAATATTTCACCTTTCCACATTGGGAATTGTTGAATTTATGCGTGCAGATAACGAGCATAAAAATATTCCGTGTGAAACATGTTCTAATAAGGAAATACCGTGTACTTCGCAATACTTTGGCGAGGGTGTGCAAAACCAAGGTTATGGACGTGCTGAAGCAAATAATCTCAATGAAAAAGGGATTTCAACTTGCTATTCAGACGGTGGCACAATGAAATTATGGGGCGGTCATACGGCAAAATATCAATATGGCTCTGATGATGATCCTCGTTGTATATTTGACACCTACATGAGAACCCTAATGTATTGTGAAAATGGTTTTCAAAAACGTCAAGGCAAAAAAATTGATAAACCTTTCAATATTCAACTTAGAGATGCAATTCTCAATGAAGAACAAAATGAACTCGATACTATGGTTTCATTGGGTGCGTTGGTTGGCGAACCTCAAATTTTATTCCTTGCAACAGAGAACTCTACTTCTGATATGATGCAAGGCGATTTTAAATTTGATTTACCGGTTACAACTACACCTCAATTCAAATCTGGTACAGCAGAGGTATCTTATACAGATGCAGGTTTATCATCATTAACGGAAGGAGGAGAATAATATGGCATCACTTGATAAAATGGGTGCAGTGCTTGCAACAAAAGTATTGTGCGATAACATTGTTGTTGCTGAAGATGTTGTTGTAACACTTCCTGATGTTGAATTTATAACAGCAGAGGTTAAAGCATTAGGAACATTTAATGTGCCGACTCCTTTAACCAATCCATTAGAACCTGCAATTACAGCGGTAGGAATTGATAAAGGTTTATTCAGTATGCTTGGTCTAAGTTCTAAAACATTTGAATTTAGGTTCGTGCAAAATGTCTTAAATACTTCCGGAGATACAGAAGTACAAGGATGTAAGGCCTTTATTAAAGGTATTCCGACTAAAATTCCTGGCGGATCAGTCGAGCCGGGAGCAAGTTGGAGTGGAGATGTAACAATATCTGCGACACGTTATCAATTATTTGTTGATGGAACTGAAAAAATTCTCATCGATAAACTTAAAAATATTTGCAAAGTTGACGGAGTTGATTATGCAAAAGATATGAAATCACTTTTGTAGTAACACACAAATGACAAACAAGGGCGGGAAACCGCCCTTTTATTTTAGAAAGGACGAAAAATGAGCAAAGAAAAACTATTATTAACTACTCCGCTGAAGGTTAACGGAGTAGATTTAACAGAATTAGAGTATGACTATTCAGAAATAAATATCAACGATTTGGCAGAAATTGAAAACGAACGTAATAAAGCCATTGGTAAAAATCCGGCTTTAAATACTAAAATTGCACAAAATGATTTCTTTTATCACATATTTATTGGAATGATGGCGATTATCAAATGTAATCCTCAGATTTCATTTGAGGATTTAAAGCGGATAAAAGGCTATGATTTAACCAGAATTTCAATGGTTGGCACACGTTTTTTCGTGCCGCCGGATTTCCAAGAGCAAAAGAACTCCGAAGAGCCGCAAGAGGTTATTCAAGAGAGTTCCACTGTTCAGTAAATGAAATCCGTAACATGGGAATTTTAAAATTTTTAGATGAATTACAAGAGGCCGTTGAAGATTTAAAAAAACAAAGGGAAGCGAGAGAACAATACTTCAACAGCTTAAAAAACAAGCGGAGGTTTAAAAGGTAATGGCTCAAGAAACAATGAAAACAGTTGTAGAACTTGCCGGTGCTGTGCACCCTTCGCTTGCAAAAAGTATTCAAACGGCTCAAAAGGCACTTGGAGGAATTGATTTAAAGGCGGCTGCTATGGGGGCCGCCTTTGCTACTGCTGCGGTTGTTGCAGTTAAGGCTATATCAGGAATTAGCAAGGCCTTAATTGACTTAGAAGATGAATTTGGAACGGCCTATGATGCGATAAGAGCAGGAACCGGCGCCACCGGAGAAACATTACATGCACTAGAAAATGATTGTAAAGAAGTTTTCAAAGCAATGCCTATTGATGTTAAGACCGCAGGCGATGCTATTGCGGATTATAATACTCGATTAGGCTTATCCGGTGAAGCGGTTCAATCGTTATCAAAGCAAGCCATTGCTTTAAACAAAATATTAGAAACAGATGTTCCTGCCGTAACAGAGGCATCTTCTTTAGCATTTCAGCAATGGAGTATTGCAAGCGAAGAGATGGGAAAATCATTTGACTTTGCTTTTAAAGTTTCGCAATCGACCGGTGTTGAGATTACAAAATTATTAGGAGATGTTACACGTTTCGGGCCGGCATTTCAAGAACTCGGATATTCTTTTGAAGAATCTGCAGCTCTAATCGGTAAAATAACAAAAGCCGGTTATAATGCAGATGAAGTTATGGCAGCCATGAAAAAATCTATCGGAACCCTTGCAAAGGAAGGGATAAATGCTGCGGACGGTTTCCAATATTATTATGATCATATTAAAAATGCAAAAGATGAAACACAGGCGACACAATATGCAATGGAAATATTCGGCGCAAGAGGTGGTGCTTCAATGGCGGCTGCAATTCGCAGCGGCGCATTGGAAATAAGCGATTTCACAAAGCAACTTGAAGATAGTGATGAAACCATTATGGGGGCATATAAAGATATTGAAGGCTTGCCGGAATATATCATGGAAATCCAGAACAGAGTAAAAGCCAGTTTTGAACCGATGGCTATTGCTTTTGTAAAAGTTCTCGAAGAAATATTACCTCCAATAATGGATGTTATTGATAAAATATTGCCAATTTTTGAAGAAATACCGGGATTTATAAAAGCAACTGTGGATAAATTACAACCGATACTTCAACCTATTGCTGATTTATTTACAGAAGTTATATTTCCGCTATTAGGTGAAGTTATGGAGGCACTTGCACCGGTTTTTGCAACCTTGCAAAAAACTTTAGGGCCTGTAATAGATCATTTATTACCTGTTTTAGGCTTTTTAATCGGTGTTATAGTCAATAATATCCGCTTTTTATGCGGTGTTATAGGTGGTGCACTGGTTAACGCTTTAAATATCATTACCCCTATATTTGATAATATTATGGTTATTTTAACCGGAATTATTGACTTTATAATCAATGTTTTTACACTTCAGTGGGGAGATGCATGGCAAAATGTTGTCGATGTATTCGGTGCTGCATTTAGTTTGATAGGTAATCTTGCGAAAGCACCATTGAATGTTGTAATTGGACTTATAAATTCTGTAATATCCGGAATAAATGCTATGAAAATTGAAATACCGGAGTGGATACCTAAACTCGGAGGGCAGTCTTTTGAGTTAAACATTCCACAAATTCCAATGTTAGCCGCAGGAGGATTTACAGATGGTGTAAGTATTGCCGGTGAAGCCGGACAAGAAGCTGTTATCTCCTTTGATCCTTCTTATAGAAGTAGAAATATTGATATATGGAGAGAAGCCGGCGATATGCTTGGTGTTACAAATAATGAAGATGTGAGTACGATCACCTTTGGAGATATTGTATTTTCACCTCAAATCAGCACCATAGCAAACGATAGCCTAACCCCGGAGGCATTGTTAAACAAAATAATCGACCAGAAATCAGAGTTTATTGATTTTGTACAGAATGAACTTAATATGAGGATGAAAAAAGCATATGGCAGCAGTTATTGATGGCTTTATAAATGAAACAGCGATTCAAGGGGAAACTTTTGATAGTCTTTCATATCGCCTTTATGGGGAAGAACGCATGAGCCATTATATACGACAATACAATACTCAATATTCTGATGTCGTAATTTTTACAGGCGGAGAAAAATTAACAATTCCGGTTTTATCTGAAACCGAATCAAAAGAATCACTTGCACCTTGGAGAAGATGATGGCTATTATTGCAAAATTTTATACAATTGAGTGGGAAGTTTCTCCGGAAACAATAAAAAATATCGAAGGCTGGGATAGTGAGTTAAGAATTCGCACTAAAACAGACGGTAATTCGGGAAAACAAACAAGTGGCGGTGCGGAATTAAGAAGATTAACCCTGCCGTATAAAGCATTTGCAACCGCCGGTGTTGACATAAGAAAAGAGATTGAAAATTTAAGAAAAATAAGAGGGGTTATTGCCCCTCTTTATGTCAATAAAAGACGTTTGTTAAGTTCTGCTTTTATGTTTGAAAATTGTCAAGTTTCAAACATTGAACTCACTCCGTCCGGAGAAATTATAAAAGGCGATTTTTCATTGTCTTTTATTGAAGTTCGTACAAGTCTCGGCACCGGAGGAATAAGAGTTTATTACAACAATACGGATATAACAAAAGATATTACAGTTGTTGGATGTGAACATGAAATGAATGCTGAAGATGTTCCAGATGAGGTAACGATTAAATTTGCTGATAATAATCATTTGTGGGATAAATGGGAACCTAATAAGACTGATATAGTTAAAGTTGTTAATGGTGTTGCAAATACAGGTAAAATGTTTATTCAATCCGTATTACCAACTAATGGTTATATGACTTTGACCGCAAGTAGCGTTCCTGAATCAATGCGCAAAGTAAAAAAAGAAAATAATAAATCCTGGCAAGGTGCGATGTTTTTACAGGTTATAACAGAAATTGCAGCACGTAATGGCTTAACTTTAGAATCACACGATATTGAAAATCGCATGATACCTTTCGTTGAACTTGAAAATGTGTCGGATTTGGATTTTTTAACTGAAAGATGTGAATTAGAAGGGTGTGCTTTTGTTGTCTATGACGGCAAATTGGTTGTTTATTCCCCGGATAAAATATGCGAGAGCACTCCGACTAAAACGATTAATGTTCCGGCAGATACAGATTTCAAATATGATGATAACTCTGCAAAAGCATATGGTTCTTGTGAACTTGATAACGGGAGTATATCAGGCATGGCAAATGCAAATAACGGTATTGAGAATGCAAAAAGAAAAATTTTGGAAGGGTATATTGATAATCAAGCAGAGGCTAATATGTATGCTCAGAACGTTCTTGCAAAAGCAAACAGAGGTTTAAAAACAGGAGAATTTGAAAGTCCTATAATGAGAGATTTATCAGCGGCCAGTATTGCCACCTTACAAACAGCAGCAGCGGCCACCAATAACGGAAAAATCTTTTATACAAAAATAAGGCAGGACTATGTAAAACAAAAAACAAAGCATTTTTTCAGATTTGTATAGGTGAAATATGGCAGATATTCAAAAAGGTAAAATATCCTCAATAGAGGCATCTCCGCTTGATAATAACGGCTTAGCAACAAAAGCAAAAGTTTTTTCTCTCACAGGAGGTTCTGTAACAATGCCACTTACAATTCCTTGGTATTTACGAGGTACTATGGGGAATTTAGCAGCAGATGTTGAAGTGGTCTTTGCTCTTTTTGAAGATAAAACCGGTTATATTTTAGGGCGTGCCGATGGGGAGTTTCAAGGACATATGCCGTACGACACAACCTTTGATAAAGGTGTTGCGGTTACAGAAAATGTAAATGCGGCAGATTTTGTTAGTGCGACTTATGGTTCCACTAATGAACACACCCATACAGACAGTCAAGGCGGAACAACAACACCGCCGAATTAGGAGATTTTATGACAATTCAAGCACAGTTTTTGGATATAAAATGGGAAATTTCCGAACAAAAGGTAATGGGGATTGAAACAATCAATTATTCTTTCGGAGTTAATACTGAAACAAAATCAAGTTCCGGAGGGAATGACAAAGTTGTATTAAAAGGATATAAAGCCGATGGAATAACCGTATCATATAAAGCAAATCGAATGTGTGGTGTTGATCCGGAACAAGAATTAAAAACAGCAGAAAAATTATTGGGTAAAAAAGGAACATTTATTCTTGGGGAAAAAAGGCTCGGCCCGATAAAAACGATGTTGATGTCCGTAAAACCTTCTGAGGTTATGTACAATGATGAAGGTTTGATGATCGCCGTTACAATAACCTTAACATTCGGAGAGCCGGATGAACAAAAATCAAAATCTTCAAAAAAAGGAAAGGCTGGTAAAAAGGCAACCTTGATGGATCAAATGAAAAAAGAAAAGGGAATCAAAAAATGAGAAGTTCTGGTAATAGCGCTCCTCAAAATTGCGTAAATAATATTTTAAATGTTATACGTGGGGAAGTTCCATATTTAAGGGGAATGGGGCTTGATGGTAGTTTATACGATAAGCCCACGGTTGAGGCAGAACCATTATTTATTGCTGATGCAGAGGATCAAATTGAAACTTATGAAGAACGTGTTGAAATCAATGATATTACAACCGTGACTTCAAAAGACGGCAATATAACTTTGAAACCCGATATAACAGTAGTGGAGTATTGATATGGCTGATAATTTTGAACTTTTTACAACAATAGATGATACCGAAATTGAAAAAATTGTAACCGAAAATTTAGAAGAAACACTATCTGAAACATTGCATCCGGGTGATGAACGTCTTATGTTTTCCAATGCCTTTATTGCTTTATTATGCACTGTTTTTGCATATTTGAACGACAGGGCAAA